>JAYVRT010000408.1:0-6084 GCA_043776025.1 Archangiaceae bacterium
GGTCTCGGTGATGCTGAAGAACTCGTTCTCGAGCGCGCGCACCGACTGCTCGGCCTCGCTGCCCGCGACGTGCCTCAGCTGAATCGGCGCGGCGGCCTCGACCAGCGGAATCGGAGCCGTCAGCGCCTTCTCCAGCGGCTCCTCGTCGGCGGCCTCGCCGGCGGCGAACTCGAGGAGATCGTTGGCGAACAGCGGCGCCGGCTGGGCGTCGATGATCGGCTGGATGTTGAACGCGGCCAGCTGCTGCTTCAGCTCGGGGGACAGCTCGACGGCCTGCGTGGTCGACCAGCCAGCCGAGGGATCGCCGACCTCGAGGCCGGTGCCTGCGGTGTCCTGGGTCCAATCTTCGTCGGACTGTTCAGGGGCGTCGACCAGCACCTGGATCGGCGTCGGGTTGGTGCTGAAGAGCGACTCCATCCGCTCGACTGCCTCGGTGGGGCGCGGCTCGAACAGGTGGGGGTCCAACTTCGTCAGGCCGTTCGACTCGACCGCGCCCACGGCGACGACCACTCCCATCAGGTACAGCCGGGTGGCGATCTCCGCGGTGACCGTCTCGTCGAGGGGGCTGTCCATCAGCACCTGGCGCACGTCGCGGACGCCGTCGAAGAGCCGGACGACGCCGTTGATCGCATCGGGCATCGAAGGCAGGGCCCGGGCCAGCGCGCCGAAGTCGACCGCGAGCTTCGCCTCGAGCGGCAGGTTCCGGCCCAGCAGCTGGTCCCACTGCTGCAGCCGCGGCATCACCACCGAGACCATCTCCTTGAGGGTGCAGTGGAACGCCGGGTCGAACGCCAGGGCGCGCGCAGTGACCTTGTAGGGCCCGCGGCACAGCGCCATCGTGCGGACCAGGCCGTTGATCCCGTGGAGCTTGTCGAAGCTCGCATCGAGGACCTTCCCGCGGCGGTAGGCGATGTGGGCGCGCCCGCTTTCGAGCTCGATCACTCCAGCGCCGCTGGTGGCGAGCACCGCCCGGACCAGATGGGAGACCGGCAGCTCTTCGGTGGTGAGGGTGCGCGAGCCGTCCTTGCCCAGCGGCGAGACCTGCAACCGGGCGAGCGCGGCGATGTCGCGGGCGTACGCGGGCTTGAAGACGATCTCCTCGACGCCGACGACGCGCGACAGCTCGTGGATCTGCGCCTGGTCGGGCCCGGCGAGCAGCAGCACCGGGATCGCGGCCGTGCGCCGCTCGCTGCGAAGCTGGGCGACGAAGGAGAACCCGTCCTCTTTGCGCAGCTCGCTCGCGACCACCACCATCTGGGGCATCGGCGCCGAAGGGGACAGCAGCCGCATCGCCTCTTCAGCGCTGGAGGCGCTCGCGGTCTCGAAGCCCTGCCGGTTCAACGCCACCGCCAGCACCGAACGGGAGCTCTCGTCGGCATCGACGATCAACGCCCGGGGAGGCTGGGTGAGTACGCCCGTCGACTGCTGCTGCGGGTGGTGTGGGCTGAGGGGCGCTGAGGTGATCTTCAAGGGTGGCCTCCGAAGGTCAGAAGGAGGCGGACGTTAGCTTACACGTCGCCCTCAGCGCGAATCGGCCAGGAGCCGGGGCTCCAACCCCGCGAAACGTGCGTATTTCCTCTCCAAACTGGGCAGCGCGGCGAGCCCGTACTCGTCGATCAGCGTGCTGGCGAGGAGGGTCAGATCCTCAACGGAGACGTCGTGAAACTGGATCACCCAACCCCGCTCGCTGCGCGGCGCGGCGTGCGCCTTGGCCTTGAACATCTTCGCCCGGCCCGGGAGCGCGACGTAGAGCGTGACGACGCTGCTGAACTTGCCGATGCACGTCAGCGGAAGCATCGCGCCGCGGGGAGAGATCTCCAGCCCGCGGCCGAGCGTCGAGCAGCCGTCGGACTCGACGAACCAATCGACGTCGAGGGACAACCGCGGGTACCGCCGGCGCTGGAGGTAGGCGGCTTCTCGACGGCGGTTGCGGCGCTCACTCGTCAAAATGCTCATGCCACAAGGCTGTAGCCGAAAGTGGAGGTCGTCAAAAAAGCCGCCTACGGTGCGCCGGGTGATGCTCTTCCCCGCGCTGATCGCCGCCGCTGCCCTGGC
This sequence comes from Archangiaceae bacterium, assembly GCA_043776025.1. Taxonomy (GTDB): domain Bacteria; phylum Myxococcota; class Myxococcia; order Myxococcales; family Myxococcaceae; genus JAYVRT01. The sequence goes on from JAYVRT010000408.1 coordinate 2,056, forward strand.
CGCTGAAACCCCCGCCATCCCTGAGCCTGCGCCCAGGGCAGAGGTGAAGGCCGAGCCTCACATCTCGTCGCTGACCGACCGCCGCGTCGGAGGGGTCCTGGCGCCGGCCGCCCTGCCCGCCGGAGCGATGGCGGTCTACGCGCTGCTCGGAGCGCCGGAGCTGGGCGGTGGTTTCCGCCAGGGCTTCGCGCAGCTCGAGCTCGAAGTGCGGCTGATGTTCAACTACCTGCTCGCCGCGGCGGTGCTCGAGGTCGGGATCAAGGTGCCGGTCTACGAGAAGGGAATCATCCAGATGGCGCCGACGGTGGCGGTGGGCTTCGAGGCCAACTCCGGCAGCCGTTACTACGACCGCGCCAACTTCGGCTACCTCGCGGTGCGCCCCCGCTTCGGGTTCGTGACCGCGCTGCGGTTCTCCGACACCGTCTGCGGCCTGGTGCTCCTCGATCTGCCCTGGTCGATCCCGGTCAACGTCCAGGGCACGCACGTGGTGCCGACGGTGGGCGCCGGCGCCGAGGTGCACCTGGGAGGAAACATGTCGGGCCTGGTGATGGCCAACGTCGGCCTCGACGCGATCAAAGAGCCGCTGGGTGTGCTGCAGGTCCGCGTCGGTTGGGCGGTGCGGCTGGGCCTGGGGTTCCGGCTCTTTTAGTCGACGAAGAACGCGCCGAGGAACTCGCTCTCCAGCGAGTTGCCGGCACGGTCGATCAACAGCGTGCGCAGGATCAGCTGGTACGAGCCCCGGTCGAGCGGCCCGACCGCCGAGGTGATCTCCACCGTCATCGGGATGTTTTGGGCCCCGCCATCTTCGGTTGCGGTGTAGCTGACCGGGGTCGGGTCGGCCGCGAGCTGGATGCTCAGCGGGAGCTCTTTGCGGTTCTTGTCACGGAGCACGATCCCCGGGCGGATCGACTCGACGTCGAGCTGCTCGGAGAAGGTGATCGAGATGAAGCTTCCGCCATTGATGTGCGGCGGCATCCCGGCGTCCGCGCCCATCGGCGGTTGAATCGAGACCACCGTTGGCGGCTGATCGTCGAGCTTGCCGTACGGCGACTTGCCGGCGCTCAAGCATCCGGCGATCAGCAGCAGCACGGTGACGGCGAGCGGGCGCTTCACTTGGTGCAGCCCTTGGTCTGAAGATCGGTGAGCGTGTGGCACTTCATGCACGCGCGATCATTGCGGGACATGATGCCCCCGCACAGCGACTTGAAGTTGTCGGGGTGCGGGTTGAGGGCGCGGCCCCCCAGCGCTGCGGTCGAATGACACTTCATGCACGACTCTTCCCGGTGGCAAGCGATGCACGACTTGATGTCCCGCGAGGCGGCGATCGCGTGGTGGTTGGGCCCGCGGATGTCGACCCACTCGGAGTAGTTCGGGTGCACCCGGACGTTGCGCACCCTCAGCGACGGATCCGAGTCGATTCCGAGGCCCACCCGCTCGTGGCAGGCGGCGCAGAACGACTGGAAGCGGTGGCATGCCTCGCAGCGGGTCGAGTCCATCCGCGCCTGCACCGGGTGGAGGCTCAAATAGTCGTTGGGGTGCACCGACAGCGGCTTCTGCAGGCTGTCGTGGCAGCTCATGCAGCTTCCCTCGGTGTGGCACTCCATGCACATCGGGCGATCGAGCTTGGCGCGGGTGCCGTGGCCGAACTCGAAGCGCGGCCCGTGATCGAGGCCGAACGGATCTCCCTGCATCGGGCGCAGCATCCCGGTGGGGAACGCCTGGGCCAGCCGGCCAGTGCCGTCAGTGACGTGACAGGTCGAGCACTCCGCCGGCGCCGACTTGCCGTCGTGACAGGCAAGGCAGGTCTCCATCTTCGGCAGCTGCAGGCGGGTCGCGAGCCCGACGTCGCTCATCGTGTTGCTGACCGAGCTGTTGTGGCAGGTGTCGCAGGAGATCTTCTGCTCTTTGTGAACCTTGTGGTTGAAGACGAGGTTTGCCCGGGGGAAGACCGACTTCGCCGGCGTCTGTTTGGCGACGTAGTTGCGATGGCAGGTCTCGCAGTTCGACGCCGGCTCGACCTTCTTTCCCGCGGCCGCGGCGTCGATGTCGTGACACGAGTCGCAGGCGTCGTGGTGCTCGGGCACCAGGTGATCGGTGGCGCGCTGGCTCTTCGTCGCCTGCTCGTGGCACGCCTCGCACTCGACGTCGGCCTTCAGGTGTTGATCGTGGCTGAAGAAGAGCGGAATGAACTGCTGTGGGTACACCGCCTCGTTGCGCTCGCGCCGGGTCGCGGCCAAGGCGGCGCCGGCTCCCACGAGCAGCGCGATCACCGCGGAGACGACGACCCGCTCTCGGGGAAAACGCATCACGAAGTGCCGCGCACCCTAGCCAACCTGCGCGCGCGGCGTCTTCTAGAATTAGAAGCTGAGGTTCAGCAGCTGCGCCTGGGCGCCGACGGCGAGACCAACCCGGGTCTGGCCGACCAGCGGCGCGATCGTCGGGACGCCCAGCGCGAACTTCCCGTCGCGGTCGCGGGTCACCGCCGCCATCTTCCCGATCCGGGGCGACTTGAAGAGGTTGATCATCGCCATCTGCACCAGCGGGACGAGCGCGATCGAGCCGATCAACAGCAACTCCTCGCTGCCGCCCTGCATCGGCGTCAGATCCTGCACGCCATGAGACCGGGTGAGGAAGAAGAGGCCGAGCACCGCCGCCTCGGCCCCGAGCCCCGCGAGCACCGAAGGCCACGACTCGGTGAAGTAGTAGCGGCTGCCGTTCGCGAGCGAGATCTGGGTCTGGGAGATCGCCAGCGGGAGCGCCGCGAAGATGAGGCAGAAGATCACCGCGCTCACCGTGGGATCGCCGATCAACAGCACCTGCCCGTTCTCCGGTTTCACCATCGGCCGCAGCAGCAGGAAGTACGGGATCAACGACACGCCCGCCGAGGTCAGCATCCCGAACAACGACTCGCTGAGCATCAACCCCCACTCCACCGGCGGCTTCTCGTCGCGAAGGGGCTGTGGGGTGCCGTAGGGAGAGTACGGGTACCCGGAGCCGGCCTGCCCGGGCACGTAGCCTGGCGGAGGCAACGCCGAGGGCGGCGGAGGGGTCCCCGGCTGGGGCGCGGTCGCGGGCGCGGGGGTCGTTGCCGGCGCAGGCGTCGGGGGCGGAACCAGCGTCGCGTTCGGGTCAGCAGCCGGTGTCGGCGGCGGCCCCACCGGCACCATCGGCGGCGGGCTGAACTCGGTCGCTTGCGCGAACGCGGCTGGAGCACCCAGCACGGCGAGGATCAAGAGCAGCTTCGGAGCCATGTTGTTACCCGCATCTGTATCCGGCCCAGCAAGAAACGATCACAACACCACGGCGATGGCATCGATTTCCACCCGCGCCCCTTTTGGCAGCGCGCTGACCTGCACCGTCGACCGCGCTGGCGGATTGAGCGGAAACGCCCGCCCGTAGACCTCGTTCACCTTCGCGAAGTCATTGAGATCGACGAGAAAAATCCCGCAGCGCACCACGTTCTCGAGGGTGCAACCGGCGGCCTTGAGCACGTTGCGCAGGTTCTCCATCACCCGCTCGGTCTGCGCGCGGATGTCGCCGGCCACGAGCTGGCCCGTCGCCGGGTCGAGCGGGATTTGGCCGGAGCAAAAAAGCAGATCGCCGACGCGCACGGCGTGGTTGTACGGGCCAACGGCGGCGGGCGAGGCGGCCGGTTTGATGATGGTCTTGGTTGTCATGCGCGCGCGAATGACGAATTACCGAATGACCAATGACGAACGGGAACGCGGCGGTTTCGTCATTCGACATTCGTCCTTCGTCATTTCTTTTCGTCCAGCCACGCCATCTGGATGTTCTCCAGGATTTTTTCGTTCGACGCCTCGGGCTGGTCATCGAAATCCTCCAGCGCGCAGACCATGGCGTGCAGCTTGGGGAAACTGAGCTTGAGCGGGTCTTGATCCGGGAACTTGTCGATGAGCGCCCAGGCGATTTCCTCGTGATCCTTCCACGTCAGTTTCATGCGCGAATGGTTAGCGGCGACGCGTGGCAGGGTCAAGGGGCGGAGAGTCGCGCGAAGGGGCGAAGAACGCG
>JAYVRT010000409.1:0-1895 GCA_043776025.1 Archangiaceae bacterium
AGGAAGACTTGATCGAAGAGATCGCGCGGATCCGCGGCTTCGATGCGATTCCGCTCAGCCTGCCGCGGGGCCTGGGTGCGCTGGCGCCCGAGCCGAAAGTGGCGATCGCCGACCGGCGGGTTCGCAACGCGCTCGCGGGAGCAGGGTTGGACGAGGTGGTGAACTACTCCTTCGTCGCGCCGACCGAGCTGGCGGCGTTCGCGGCCGGCGCAGTGGCGATCAACGTCACCAACCCGCTGTCGGTGGAGCAGTCGGTGATGCGGACGACGCTGCTGCCCAGCCTGGTCGGCAACGTGCTCCGAAGCGCCCGGCACCAGGGGCAGGGCGTGCGGTTCTACGAGGTCGCACGCACCTACCACCCGGATCCCGACGGCGGCGGCAAGGAGCACCGGCCGGTCGCGAAGGAGCGGCTCGAGGTCGCCGGCGTCCTCTGGGGGCTGCGGGAGGGTCAGCGCTCGTGGACTGCCAAGGATGCGACGGTCGACTTCTACGACGCGAAGGCGGCGGTGGAGAAAGTGCTGTCGGCGCTGCACATCGAGAACGTGACCTGGAAGGCCCAGGAGCTGCCCTGGTACCACCCGCGCGCTTCGGCGGTGGTGGTCGACGCCTCGGGCCGGGAGCTCGGCACGGTGGGCGAGCTGCACCCGCGGGCGATGAAGGCCCTGGATGCGCCGGCGGGGATCTTCCTCTTCCAGCTCGACTTCGACGCGCTGTGTGGCGTGGCGCAGTTGGTGCCGCAGGCGACGCCGCTGAACCGCTTCCCCGCGGTCTTGCGCGACGTGGCGCTGCTGGTGCCGCTGGGGCTGGAGAACGCCGAGATTCGCAGGCTGATCGTCGAGGTCGGGGCGCCCTTGCTCGAAGACGCGACGATCTTCGACGTCTTCACCGGGGAGAAGATCCCGGCGGGTCAGAAGAACGTCGCCTATGCCCTGCGCTACCGGGCGCCAGATCGAACGCTCACCGACGTCGAGGTGAGCGCAGCCCACGCGAAGATCGTGGACGAGGTGCAGAAGCGCCTCGGCGGCTCGCTCCGGACCTGAAGAAAATACGTAGCAAAGTCAGGAAGTTGACGCCCCTCGGGGGATTGGGAGAGAATCTGCCGCATGACCAAGGCGGACATCATCGAGGGCGTCTACGAGAAGGTTGGTTTCTCGAAGAAAGAATCGGCGGAGATCGTCGAGCTCGTCTTCGACACGCTCAAGGAAACGCTCGAGCACGGCGACAAGGTGAAGATCTCGGGGTTTGGGAACTTCCAACCGCGCTTCAAGCGCGCGCGTCCCGGCCGCAACCCGCAGAGCGGACAACCCATCGAGATCACGGCCCGGCGGGTGGTGAAGTTCGTTCCCAGCCAGGTGCTCAAGGCGGCGCTCAACGGCGGACGCATCGACGACGGCGAGGAGTCTGCCGAGGACGACGAAGCGGGCGAGTAGTCCGCAGTGAGAGGTTGACGCTCCAGAGTCAGGCGGGCATAAGGCGCCCGTCGTTCATTGATGTCGAAATCGGGGCGTAGCGCAGCCTGGTAGCGCACTTGCTTGGGGTGCAAGGGGTCGCAGGTTCGAATCCTGTCGCCCCGACTTTCGAAAGGCCTCGGCTTCGTTGGAGAAATCCATCGGACCGAGGCCTTCATTTTTTCCCAAATTTGGCTCCGGTAGCTGCCGGGTAGCTGTTTGAGTCAAAAGCGCCCTGGAAGCTGTTGGGGCGACGACGAATTCGGCGTCGACGTAGTCGCTCTTGGGCAGGGTTTCGACCGCGGAGCGCAGGTCCTCGACGTCCAGGTGGCCGTAGGTGTCGGTCGTCCATTGGCGCGGGCCTCATGGTGATCCACTCGCGGCGGTCAGCGAGATCCACCACAGGTTGTTGCGCCCTGGGTAGTTGACGTCGCGCCGCGTTCCTTC
>JAYVRT010000410.1:0-6058 GCA_043776025.1 Archangiaceae bacterium
CTCTGCCCGCGCCGGCCGGCCAGTACTCGACCCCCGACTGGGGCCCGTAGGTCGCCTACTCCCGCATCAGCGCGGCGCCCCAGTGGAACCCGGCGCCGAGGCCGACGAAGCAGACCAGATCGCCCTTCTTGATTCGGCCGCTCTTCTTGCACTCGTCGTACGCGATCGGGATCGTCGCCGCGGTGGTGTTGGCGTACTTGTGGATGTTGTTGAACATCCGGTCGTCCGAGACCTTCAGCGCCTTCTGCACCGCCTCGCTGATTCGCAGGTTCGCCTGGTGGGGGATGATCAGGTCGATGTCGGAGAGCTTGCAGCCGACCTTGGCGCAGACCTCGTGCACCGCCTCGGGCATCTTGGTGACCGCCATCTTGAAGACGGTCTTGCCGTCCATCACCGGGACGAAGCGGCCTTCCTTCACGTGGGCTTCGCTGAAGTACGGCCGGTAGGCGAAGCCCCCCGAGGGGACGTAGAGGCTCTCGGCGTTCTTCCCGTCGGTGTGGAGCGCGAAGCCGAGCACCCCGCGGCTGGTGTCCTCGCTCGGGCCCAGCACCACCGCTCCGGCGGCGTCGCCGAAGAGCACCACAAGGTGGCGGAACTTGCTGTTCCAGTCGCGCTCCTCCTGGCTGATCTCTTCGGTGCTCCGCCCCATCACCACGTCCCAGACCTTTGGGGAGAAGGGCATGAAGCCGGAGTGGATCTCCGCGCCGATGAAGAGCAACCGCTTTGCCGCGCCCGCCCTGATCAGCGCGTCACTCACCTGCAGCCCGTAGACGAAGCCGCTGCACTGCTGGCGGATGTCCAGCGCGGGGACGGTCGTCATCCCCAGCTTGGCCTGCACCAGGCTGCCGACTCCGGGGAAGTAATAGTCGGGGGTCATCGTCGCGACGACGATGTAGTCGATGTCGTTCGCCGTCAGCCCGGCATCGTCGAGCGCCTTCTTCGCCGCGCCGACCGCGAGATCACTGGTCGCGGTGCCCTCCTTGACGAAGTAGCGCTGCTGGATTCCCGACCGCTCGCGGATCCACTCGTCCGAGGTGTCACACACCTTCGCCATCCGCTCGTTGGGAACCAGCGTCTCGCCGATCACAAAGCCTGAGCCGAAGATGCGGGAGTTGGAGGTCATGGTGTACCCTTTGATTTCGAAATCGACGCCGCAGTTAATGGTGCACAGGTGGGGGCGTCAACGGTTGCATCGCGACGGTCTGCGTCAAAACCCGGGAGCCAAGGGAGCGTTCGATGACCCTCGATGAGTTCTTCTTCCTCGTCTACGCGTGGTCCGAAGTCCACGCGGTCGGGGTCTTCGCCGCGGCCCTCGCGCTGCCCGTGGTGGGGACCTTCGCCGCGTGGGTGGGCCGCGGCGGGAAGACCGACGCCGACGGCAGACTGATCGCGAGCGTGGTGATGGGGGTCGCGCTGGCCGCGGTGCTGCTCGAGGTGCTCGCCCTGGGGATCGCGCTCGGGTTGAAGAACCAGTCGGTGCTCGACGCCAACCTGCTGCTGTTGGTCGCCCCGATCGTTTGCCTCGTCGGCTGTGTGCTCGGCATCCGGCGAATCTTCCCGTTGAACGAGCTCGGCTCGGTGAAAAGCGCGGTGGACGTCTCGGTGTTCGTGCTCGCCTGCCTCGCGGTGATCTGGGCCTTCTCGAGGTTCCGCGGCTGGAGCGTGGTCTTCTTCGGCAGCTTCGGGCAGTTGGTCGTCGTCGGGCTCTTCGCCGCGCTGCTCCTCTGGCGACTCTACAAGCGCGCCTTCGGTGGCATCGCCCGCGCCACCTGACGCTGGCGCGCGGTCTGCAGGGGTGAGGCTTCGATGTCGGTTCGACGCGTCACCACAGCCACGCGGGTCCTCCGGGCGGTGACCCGTGCGGTCGGACCGGACGAGCTGCCCGAGGTGGTGCACCTGCTGTCGACCCTCGGCCCCTCGGCGACCGCCGACGCCCTGGCGCGGCTCATCGGGGCTGGCGGCCAGGTGTTGGTGGCGACGGTGCGTTCCGAGCTGGCGGGGGTGGCGGTGCTCGAGTGGCTCCACCCGCTTCAGCGCCCTCGGCCCCAGGCGTTCCTCACCGCGCTCGTCACCTCGGCCCAGTTTCGCCACCAGGGCGTCGCCCGGGCGTTGCTCGAGGAGTGCGCCCGGCGGGTCCGCCAATCGGGCGCCGATCGCCTCCACCTCGCGGCGGCGCCGGAGCAAGACGAGGCCAGGGGGTTCCTCGGGGCCGCTGGGTTCGAGCCCCGGCTGATCGTCTACGAGCGGATGGTGTGAGCTACTTTGCCGTCCCATGTGGACGCTCGACCCGACGGTCACCTTCCTCAACCATGGCAGCTTCGGGGCCTGCCCCGAGGTGGTGCAGCAGGCACAGGCCCGGCTCCGCGCGCGGCTGGAGTCCGAGCCGGTGCGGTTCTTCATGCGGGAGCTCGAGCCCGCGATCGACGAGGTGCGCGCGAAGCTGGGCGCGTTCCTCGGGTGCGACGGCGACGAGCTGGTCTTCGTCACCAACGCGACCACCGCGGTCAACACCGTGGTCCGCTCGCTGCGGCTCGAGCCGGGCGACGAGCTGCTCACCACCAACCACGGCTACAACGCCTGCACCAACGCGTTGCGCTTCGACGCCGAGCGGGCCGGAGCGAAGGTGGTCGTCGCCGCGGTGCCGTTTCCGCTGCGCTCCCCCAACGAGGTGACGGCGGCGGTGCTCGCGGCGGTGACGCCCCGCACCCGGTTCGCGCTGATTGACCACGTGACCTCGCCCACCGGGCTGATCTTCCCTGTCGAGGTCCTGGTGAAGGAACTGCAGGCGCGCGGCGTCGCGGTGATGATCGATGGCGCCCACGGGCCAGGGATGGTGCCGCTGAACCTGCGGGCGCTCGGCGCCGACTGGTACACCGGGAACCTCCACAAGTGGGTCTGCGCCCCCAAGGCGGTCGGCTTCCTCCACGTCCCGAAGGCCCGGCAGGCGGGGCTGCACCCACTGGTGGTGAGCCACGGCGCGAACAGCCCGCGCACCGACCGGTCGCGCTTCCTGATCGAGTTCGACTGGGTCGGCACGTTCGACCCGACGGCGTTGCTCGCCGTACCCGCCGCGCTCGACGCCCTGTCGCAGTCGGAGCCCGGCGGCTGGCCCGAGGTGATGGCGAAGAACCGGGCGCTGGCGCTCGAGGCCCGGGCCCTGCTCGCCGCGGCGCTGAAGATCGAGCTGCCTGCGCCCGCGGAGATGATCGGCGCGCTCGCTGCGCTCCCGCTGCCCGGCCACGTCGCGGGGCCAGGCGCCTTGCCGGGCTCGGGCGGGTTCGACCCGGTTCAGGAGCGGCTGTGGGCCCGGCACCGAATCGAGGTGCCGGTGTTCGTCTGGCCCGAGGCTGGCCGGCGGCTGATCCGGGTCTCGGCTCAGCGGTACAACCGGCGCGCGGATTACGAAAAGCTCGCGGCGGCCCTGCTGGACTGAACTACGGTGCGAGGGTGCCCCGGTTCGCCGCGATCGACGTCGGTACCAATTCGGTGTTGCTCCTCGTCGCAGACCGCCAGAGCGACGGCCGGTTCGCTCCCGTGTTGGAGCGCGCGGAGATCACCCGCCTTGGCCGCGGCGTCGACCAGTCGAAGCGCCTCGCGCCCGAGGCGATCGAAGAGACGGTGCAGGTGCTCGAGGGTTACGTCGCGGACGCCCGGCGCCTCGGGGCCGAAGGAATCGCCGCCACCGCCACCAGCGCCGCGCGCGACTCGGCCAACGGCGGGGACTTTCTCCGCGCGGCCCAGTCCCGCGCCGGGCTTGAGGTCGAGATCATTTCCGGCACCGAGGAGGCGCAGCTGTGCTTCGCCTCGGTGTGGGCCGACTTCGGCCGCGAGGGGCCACTGGTGGTGGTGGACATCGGCGGTGGCAGCACCGAGTTCATCTTCAGCGACGCGAGTGGCGCGCTCACCTTCCGTCACAGCTTCGATGTCGGTTCGGTGCGGCTGACTGAACGGCTGGTCACCACCGACCCGCTTTCCCTGACTGAACGAACGACGCTCTGCGCGCTGCTTGATTCGACCTTCTCCGACCTGCCCCCGCCGGCCAAAGGGTTTCAGCTCGTCGCCGTCGCGGGCACGGCCACCACCGTCTGCGCCGTCGCGCGGGCGATCGAGCCTTACGAGCCAGCGAAGGTGCACGGCGCCCAGATGCCGATGGGCGAACTGACCGCCGCCGTCGATCGCCTCTGCTCCACGCCCTTGGCAGCGCGGCGAAAGCTGCCCGGACTGCAGCCCAAGCGGGCCGACGTCATCCCCGCCGGAGCCCTGGTGCTCGAGGCGGCTGCTCGCCGCCTGGGGGTTGACTCGGTGCGAATCAGCGATCGCGGGCTGCGCTGGGGCCTGCTCGCCGATCGGTTTGGGAGCGTCTAGTGGCGCCCGGGTCGAGGCACTGGTGACGACACCCGGCTTCGGGAAGGGGCAGGCCTATTACGGGCTGGGCGTGCTCTCGATCATCAACCTGCTCAACTACCTCGACCGCTACATCCTCGCGGGGGTGATGGGGAAGGTGCAGGAACAATTCTCGCTCAACGACACCCAGGGGGGCTCGCTGGCGACGACCTTCATGCTCGTCTACATGTGCGCCTCACCGCTGGGCGGGTACCTCGGCGATCGAATGCCCCGGCGCTACCTGATCTCTTTCGCGGTGCTGATCTGGAGCCTGGCGACGATCGGCTCGGGCCTGGCGACCAGCTTTGCGATGCTGGTCTTCGCCCGGGCGCTCACCGGGGTCGGTGAGGCCGGCTACGGGACGATCGCACCCTCGTTCATCAGCGACCTGTTCCGCAAGGAGCGCCGGTCGCGGATGCTGTCGGTCTTCTACACCGCGATGCCGCTCGGGGCCGCGGCCGGCTTCATCCTCGGCGGTGCGATCGGCGAGCACTACTCGTGGCACGCGGCGTTCTTCGTCGGCGGCGCGCCGGGGATCGCGTTGGCGATCCTCGCGCTGTTCCTCCCTCAACCCGAGCGCGGCGGCATGGACGACGAGCCCCCGCTGCCTCCGGTGGCGCTCGGGGCGGGGCTCAAGGCGCTGATGGTCAACGCGCGGTTCTGGTTCACCACCGCCGGCCTGACGCTGATGACCTTCGGCGTCGGCGGCCTGTCGAACTGGATGCCGAAGTACCTCTCGTCCGAGCGCGGGTTCTCCGGCGCCGAGGCCGGGCTCTATCTGGGCGCGACGACGGTGCTCGGCGGCCTGCTGGGGACGATCGCCGGCGGGTTCCTCGGCGATCGCCTCGACCGGACCCGCCCCGGCGGAGGGGTGCGGCTCTCGGCGATCGGGCTGATTGTCGCGGCGCCGTTGATGTACGCCTGCGTGCTGATCGACGGCCGCATCGGGTTGGCGGTGATGCTGTTCTTCGCCCAGTTCTTCATCTTCCTCAACAACGGCCCGCTCAACGCGGCGATCGTCAACTCGGTGCCCCCGCACCTGCGCGCGTTCGCCTTCGGGATCGCGACCCTGACGCTCCACCTGCTGGGCGACGCCGCGTCGCCGTCGGTGATCGGTTGGATCAGCGATCACTCCAGCCTCGGGATGGCGATCAAGCTCAACGCTGTGCCGGTGCTCGCGGGCGGACTGGTGCTGTGGCTTGGGCTCAAGCACTTCAACCCGCCGTCGAAGGTGACCGTCGTCGCGTAGAATTTGGTCCAAGGCCATGCCGGGCACCTTCCTCAAGCCAACCACGCCGCTCGATCGGAAGACCCTCGGCAAGTACGAACTGCTCAGCCGCCTTTCCACCGGGGGGATGAGCGAGATCTTCCTCGCCACGCAGACGGGCCTGGCCGGGTTCCGGAAGATCGTGGTGTTGAAGTCGATTCTCCCCAACATCCGCGGCGAGGAGGAGTTCGTCCGGATGTTCCTCGAAGAGGCGCGGATCACCTCGTCGTTCAACCACCCGAACATCGCCCAGGTCTTCGACCTCGACACCGACGACGAGCACCTGTTCATCGCGATGGAGTTCGTCCAGGGCGCGACGCTGAGCGAGGTGACCCGCGCGTGCGAGCAGAACGTGATGGGCCTTCCGCTCGGGTTCGCGCTCACCGCGATCCGCGACAGCGCGCTGGC
>JAYVRT010000411.1:0-6054 GCA_043776025.1 Archangiaceae bacterium
CACGGCCTGCTAAGGTGCTCCGGACATGAAGCTGCGCCAGTTGATGTTCGTACTGCCCAACCTCTTCACCGTCTCGTCCATCTTCTGTGGGTTCTACGCGCTCACCTTATGCGCGGGTGAAGCGGCTCCGGCGCACCTGTACCAGGCGGCGTTGGCGATCTTCTTCGGCATCTTCTTCGACGGCTTCGACGGCCGGGTGGCGCGGCTGACCAAGACCCAGAGCCAGTTCGGGATGGAGCTCGACTCGCTCGCCGATGTGATCACCTTCGGGGTCGCGCCGGGGATGCTGATGTGGCGCTGGGCGCTCCAGCCGCTGGGCATCTGGGGCATCTTCATCAGCTTCCTCTTCTGCGCCTGCGGAGCGCTGCGGCTCGCGCGCTTCAACGTCCTCGCCCAGAACAGCGCCCACGGCGGGTCGGGCAGCTTCTTCGTCGGCCTGCCGATTCCGCTCGCAGCGGGCGTGGTGATCTCGATGGTGATCGCCTGGCACGGCGCCCGCGGGCCGGTGGTCGTCCCCGATGCGGCCCGGCTGCCGGTCGCGGTGGTGGTGGTCTTCCTCGCGCTGTTGATGGTCTCCACCGTCCGGTACCGCACCTTCAAGGACCTGCGGCTGTCGCGAAAGTCGGCGCTCGTCTTCATGTTCGTCCTCGCCGCGGGCGTGGTGATCGCCACCCAGCTACACCCGGCGTGGGTGCTGGTGGCGTACTTCTCGGCGTACCTCGTATTTGGCCTGGGAGAGTCGGCGGTGCTGCTGGGCCGCTACGTGAAGCAGCGGCGCTCGACGGCGACCGCCGCGGCGGACGTGCTCGACGAGGACGAAGATCCTTCCGACGCCGACGATGTCGACGACAACGAAGTGCTGTAGTGATTTGCCCGCGGGAGGGTGATCACGTGGGGCTCGCGCCACGACGGCCGGGTCCGAGCACCGGGGTTTGCAAATGAGCGCAGCGCGGTGGGCGTTGGTCGCATTGGGCGTGGTGGTGATTGCGGGCGCGGCGTTCGTGGTGGGGATGCGCGTCGGCGTCGGCTTCATCGCGACCCGGGCCGAAGACGAGATGGTCCGTCAGCTGGGCGCGGAGGCCAACCTCGCCGACATCCGGCTCCGGCTGCTCGACCAGGGCAGCGAGGCGGTGCTGCGGGAAGAGCTGGGCATCGAGATCGACTCCGCCCTCGTGGTGTTTTGCCGGGCGGGCGTCGAGAAGGAGCCGGCGCAGATTCAACAGATCGTCCACCGCATCGCCGGGTATCGGAGGGATCACCCGAGGGCCGGCCTCGATGGCGGGGCGTCCGAAGTGGCCAGCTGCCTCAAGGCGGCGCTCGAGCGTCCCGTTCCGGACGCCGGCCAGTAGTCGCTCTGGACGTCGACGCCAACCGGCTCCTGTAGTACCTGCCTGCGCGTGCGAATCGAGAGCGTCTGCACCGGCGACGAGCTGCTCACCGGTCTCACCACCGACAGCAACAGCCCCTTCTTCCAGGCGCGGCTGTTGGAGACGCTCGGCCTCACCGTCGCGCGCAACACCGTCGTCGGCGACGAGGTGGACGAGATCAGCTCGGCGCTCAAAGAGGCCGCCAACCGCAGCGACGCGGTGCTCGTCAGTGGCGGCCTCGGGCCGACCACCGATGACCTCACCGCCCAATGCGCCGCGCTCGCCGCGGGAGTGCCGCTGGAGGAGCACGCCGGGGCCAAACGCCACCTCGAGGAGCGCTTCAAGTCGCGCGGCTACACCCTGACCGCGAACAACCTCAAGCAGACCCTGGTGCCGCAGGGGGCCGAGGTGGTGATCAACACCGAGGGCTCGGCCCCGATGTTCATCCTCAAGCTCGGGCGGGCGACGCTCTTCTTTGTCCCCGGCGTGCCGCGCGAGTACCGCTTCCTCGTTGAGAGCCAGGTGCTCCCCCGGCTGAAGGCGCTCTCCGGCAGCAGCCGGGTCGCCCGGCTCAAGGTGCTCAAGACGGTCGGCCTTCCGGAGTCGCAGCTGGGCGCGAAGGTCGAGCCGCTCTACGCGCAACACCCGCTGGTGACGTTCGGTTACCGGACCCACGCCCCGGAGAATCACCTCAAGCTGCTCGCGGTCGCCGCCGACGCCGCCGCGGCCGAGTCGGCGATCGCCGCGGCTGAGCGGGCCAGCCGCGAGGTGCTGGGCGATTTCATCTTCGCCGAGGGACAGCAGACGCTGGCCGGCGCCGTCAGCGCGCTGCTCGTCGCCCGGGGGCAGACGCTGGCGGTGGCCGAGTCCTGCACCGGCGGGCGCGTGTGCGCGGCGCTCACCGCGGAGCCCGGAGCGAGCACCTGGCTGCTCGGCGGCGCGGTCTCGTACACCGAGCGGAGCAAGCAACTGTGGGCCGGGGTGAAGCCGCAGACGCTCGCGGCGCACGGCGCGGTGTCCTCGGAGGTCGCGGTGGCGATGGCCGAAGGAGCGCGGGCGGCGCTCGACACCGACTGGGCGGTCTCCACCACCGGCTACGCCGGGCCGACCGGCGGCGACGAGAAGAACCCGGTGGGCACGGTGTTCCTCGCGGTCGCCCGTCGCGGGACGGCGACCACCGTCAGCCGACAGGTCTTCGCTTTCCCCTCCGACCGGGACAGAGTCCAGCAGTTCGCGGCGTGGGCGGCGCTGGAGTCGCTGCGCCGGGCGTTGAAAGGAGCGGGGCAACGATGAGCCAGGCAGTCGCACCGGTCGCCGATGGCAAGCCGCACCCCCTGGTGACGGCGGGGAAGCTCTTTGTCTCCGCCTACCGGGTGGAGCTGATCCTCTTTGCGATCACCTACCTCGTGCTGGCGTTCTTCTCTTCCCAGCGGTTCCTCCGGCAGAGCGAGGCGCCCCAGTTCGTCTACCAGTCGAAGGGGTTCCTCGACGGCCGGCTCGACATCGATCCTCAGGTGCTGCCGAATATCGAGGACTGGGCCTGCGTCCGCGACGTCGGCGGGGTCCCCACCCGCTGCACCCGGCCGCTGCTGCCGACCGACAAGTGGTACTCGAGCTTCCCCGCGTTCCCAGCGGTGGTGATGTTGCCGTTCGTCTGGATCCACAGCTACCAGTTCAACGACACCTCGTTCGGCGTCTTCTGGGGCGCGCTCGCGGTGGCGCTGTTCTATTCGCTGGTCAGGCTGGTCGCGACCGAGGAAGCAATCGACAAGGATCCCCGCGAGCACCAGGCGCTGGCGCTGCTGCTCGGCTTCGGGACGCTGTTCTTCTACTGCGCGATCCGCGGAGAGGTCTGGTTCTCCGCGGAGGTGATGGGCGTCGCCTTCACCTGCCTCTACGCCCGCAACGCGGTCCAGGCGCGGCGGCCGATGCTCGCGGGTCTGTTCTTCTCGATGGCGGTGCTCACCCGCACCCCGCTGTTCTTCACCGGGATCTTCTTCGTCCTCGAGGCGGTGGCGCCGACCCGCGGCAAGCGGCTCGAGGAGCTCCAGGCGTTCTCGAAGAACCTGCCGGTGGTGGGGAAGAAGCTCGGGCTCTTCGCGGCGGGCGCGGCCCCGCTCGGCCTGCTGGCGGCGATCTTCAACCGGGTGCGCTTCGGCAGCTTCACCGAGTTCGGCCACCGGTTCCTCTACGACAACCGGGTCAACCTCGACATCGACACCTTTGGGTTGTTCAACCTCCACTACCTGGCGCGGAACCTCGAGGCGGCGTTCCTCAAGCTGCCGAAGCTGACCACGGCTCCCTGGAACCTCTCGTACGATCCGTGGGGTCTCTCGCTGCTGCTGACGCTGCCGCTGCTCGCGCTCGTCTTCGCGCCGGCGAGCGACAAGCCCCGGACCTATCGGATGGCGGTCGGCTCCGCGGCGCTGCCGCTGATCGTCTCCGCGATGTTTCCCGGCGATCCCAGCCTCCCGCTCGGCACCCGGGCGGATCTCGTCTGGGGCTCACTGCTGGTGGCGGTCGTCGTCCAGATCATCCTCTGGCGCGAGGACGCGTCGCCGGCGCGGCTGAAAGTGCCCCTCGCGCTCACCATCGCGGCCTGCGCGCTGCCCGGGCTCTGCTACCAGAACACCGGTTATGCGCAGTTCGGGTTCCGCTTCAGCCTCGACTACACGCCTTACCTGTTGCTGCTGTTCGGGGTCAGCGGCTGGAGCCTGAAGCAGCCGAAGGTCGCGGCGCTCGCGGCGCTCGGGGTGTTGGTCAATTTCTGGGGCGCGGTCGGGTTCAGTGGTTATACCGAGCTGGTTCGACACTGGTGACCGATGAAGAAGTGGCACACGCGCGAGGACAGCGGCATCCGCCTCGACCGCCGCTTGCGCTGGTGGCATGACGACGAGCCCGTCGAACACCCGAGAATCATCGAGGCCTTTAACCAGGGGCTGAAGGTCACCGACGATCGCCGCTACAAGCTCGAGATTGGCAGCGACTGGTGTTTCGTCGTCGTCGAGGACGCGGCGTTCGAGGTGGTGGCGATCGACGTGTCAGATGGCGCGCGGCTCTCGGCGCGCCTGTCCGACCGCACCGCGGAGTGGCTCGACGTGGCGAGCCTCGCGGTCGATGCGGAGGGCGTCCTCACCGTCGCGGTCAAGGCCGGGCGCGCCAAGGCCCGCTTCTCGCGCGACGCCCAGTTCACCCTCGGAGCGATGCTCGAGCCCTCGGGTGACCGGTTGGTGCTGCGCGTCGGCGAGAAGCAGTGGCCGACCGGGCTGTCTCAGTCCTGACCCGGCCGCTGGGTGGGCGTTCGCTTCAGCTCCCGGGCGTGCGTCGGATGGCGGGGGAGCTTCTTCGGAGCGCCGATCAACTGTGCGCCGAGCAGGGCAGCGAGCACCCAGAGCCAGCGCGCGGTCACGCCGCGGCTTCCTGTGCGGGTGGACTGGCCACCGTGGCGGCGCGAGGTGCGGCGATCACCCGGGCGGCGAGCTCTTCGAGCAGCGCCGGGTTCTGCTTGAGGTACTCGATCGCCTGGCCGCGCCCCTGGACGCTCTGCTCGCCGAGGGTGAAGTAGGAGCCTGACTTCTCGATCAGCCCGAGCGCAGAGCCCATGTCGACGACCTCGCCGGCGCGGCTGATGCCCTGGTTGTAGATGATGTCGAACTCCGCCTCCTGGAAAGGCGGCGCGCACTTGTTCTTCACCACCTTCACCCGGGTGCGGCTGCCGACGATGGTGTCGCCTTCCTTGATGTGGCCGGTGCGGCGGATCTCGCAGCGCACCGACGAGTAGAACTTCAGCGCGTTGCCCCCGGTGGTGGTCTCTGGGTTTCCGAAGACGACGCCGATCTTCATCCGGATCTGGTTGATGAAGATGATGCAGGTGCCCGACCGGCTCACCGCGCCGGTGAGCTTGCGCAGCGCCTGGCTCATCAGGCGGGCCTGCACCCCCATGTGGGCGTCGCCCATCTCGCCTTCGATCTCCGCGCGGGGCACCAGCGCGGCGACGGAGTCGATCACGATCAGATCGACCGCGCCCGAGCGCACCAGCTGTTCGGTGATCTCCAGCGCTTGCTCGCCGGTGTCTGGCTGAGAGACGAGCAGCTCCTCGACCCGGACCCCGAGCTTGCGGGCGTAGGTGATGTCGAGCGCGTGCTCGGCGTCGATGAAGGCGGCGACGCCCCCCAGCGCCTGCACCTGGGCGATCGCGTGGAGCGTCAGCGTCGTTTTGCCCGACGATTCGTTGCCGAACACCTCTACCACCCGGCCGCGCGGGAAGCCGCCGACGCCAAAGGCGCGATCGAGGCCGACCGACCCCGAGGGAATCACCGCCACTGCCTGGGCCTCGGCGTCGCCCAGCTGCATCACTGCGCCCCGGCCGAATTGCTTCTCGATCGCCGCCACCGCCGCGGCCACTGCCTTCAGCTTGTCGCTCATCTTCCCCATGTGTCGTCCCCCGGTTTTCGAGCGCAGAGAGATTTCCGCGCGCTGCGGCGGGAGAGGAGCAATCGATGTGCCTGCGCCGCACCAGAGCGGGCGACCCTCGCCAACCGTCGGGATCGTCCGGCGCCCGAGACGCGCGCGGATG
Organism: Archangiaceae bacterium; assembly: GCA_043776025.1. Taxonomy (GTDB): domain Bacteria; phylum Myxococcota; class Myxococcia; order Myxococcales; family Myxococcaceae; genus JAYVRT01. Next base: position 5,944 of record JAYVRT010000411.1, read on the forward strand.
CTCCAGTCACCACAAGTGTCACCCGGCGAGAAAGACTCCCTGCTGCGTCAATCGCGGAGACTGAACCCGGGCATCCAGCGCCCCCCCCCCGTTTGGAGTCCGACCCCGTTG
>JAYVRT010000412.1:0-1885 GCA_043776025.1 Archangiaceae bacterium
TCACCTTGCCCGGAGCCGGCTCTTCGGCCACCCCGGTGGTGCCGGCGCGGGCGTCGACGGTGACGTGCGCTCCGGGGCGAGGGCGGCCGAGGCCGTCGGCGACGGCCACCGAGAGCTCGGCCTTGCCGCCCAGGTGCACCAGCGGCGCGTCGATCGCCACCTTTGCCTGCACCACCGGCCCCTGCACCAGCTGCAGCTGCAGCTCTTCGCGGGAGTTGACGCTGCCCTGGCGCCAGGTGGCGCTGAGCACGTCGGGCTTCTCCGAGAGCTCGCGGGGCGCGACGTAGGTCCACTCGACGACGCCGTTGTCGAGCGGGCGCGAGGCGGAGACGGTTCCTCTCCCCGCCGAGAGCACCACCTTCGCCGCGGTGGCGACGTTTCCGAACGGATCGCTGGTGGCGCACATCACCCGGGCGCGCGACGCGCCGTCGGCAGGAAGGCGGGAGGGGTTGATCACACAGGCGAGCTGATCGGTCGGTGGCAGCTGGAGATCGAACGACGTCACCCGGCGGTTGCCGAGGCGGTCGATCGCCGTCCCCTTCCCCGTGCCGTAGCCAGGCGGCACCACCACCGGCACCTTGAAGCGGCCATCGGGGCCCGCCTTGACCGGGCCAAACTTCTGGTCGGCGATCAGGATCGAAAAATCCGCGTCACGCTCGGTTTGTCCGGGCAGCTCGACCGCGCTCGCCAGCGGAACCCGCAGGGCTCCGAATGCACCGTGCACCGACTGCGGGTGCGGCCACGCTGAGAAGGCCACCACCACCGCCACCTCGGGGTAGAGCGTGGTCGGCAGCACGTAGCGTGCGTGGTACCGGCCGGCCGCGACACGGGTCAGGGCTTCAATCGCGCCGACGTTGGCGCGGACGACGGGCGGCGCGGATTGGGGATCGGGCTTGCCGTCCGAGCCGAGGACCTCGACTGACAGCTCGACCGAGGTGTCCCGGTTCTTCACCGGCGTGCTGCCAACCAGCTGCAGGGAGATGCGCGCGCCGGGGGGCCCCACCTGCCAGCTCGACTCGGCGTGGGAGCCGGCGGCGTCGGCCTTGACCTTGATCTGGCGCGCGCCCGGCGACGGGACGATGACGAAGCCCAGTGGCCCCCGGGTCGCCTCGCCCCCTTCGACGCTGAGGCGGGCATCGGCTGCGGGCAGTGAAGCGGCTTGAGCGTCCAGCCGGCGCACCGCGAGCTCGAAACCGTCGGGGGAGACGAAACCCGTCGGCCCGAGCAGCTCCAGCCCTTGCGCCAGAGCAGGGGTCGCGAGCACCGCGGCGATCAGGATGCCCAGGCGCATGACTGCCGACATCGAACGAGAAGTCGCGGCCAAGGCGCGCGAACCTTACCCGAAGCCCCGCGCAGTCTCGTGAACGAAAGACGACCCGTCCGGTGGATGGGGCCATCGACGGGAAGGAAAGGGGCCGCCCCTTTAGCGGCGGGACGAGCGGACCGGCACCGGCGCAGCAGCGCGGCGGCGCAGCAGCAGGAACGCGGCGACCGCCAGCATCAGCAGCAGCGTCGGAGCACCGCCGGCCGAGGAGCAGCCCTGGGGGCCGGGCTGGCGGTCGGGCGCTCCGGAGAGGTCATCGTCGTGGTGGCCGACCGAGCCTCCTGAGTTGCCGCCCGAGTGACCGTCGCCATCCTGGTGCCCGCCCTGGTGTCCGCCGTGGTGCCCCTGGTGGCCACCGCCGTGATCATGATCCCCATCGGAGTGGCCGTCGCCGTCATCCTCGTGCTCCCCGTCGTCGTCGTCATCGCCGTCTTCGTGTTGGTGGCCAGTGCCGCAGCCCCCGCCCGTTCCGCCGTCGGCCGGAGGGGGAGGAGGCACGACGACCGCGCGCAGGAGAAACGTCGCGCCCTTGACGTTGCGCTGGTCGGCCCCGTCCTCGTC
>JAYVRT010000413.1:0-6041 GCA_043776025.1 Archangiaceae bacterium
CCGGAGCGCACCGCGATGCCTTCCCGGTCGAGCAGGCCGCCGACCTCTTCGGTCTTCTGACCTGCGAGGATGAACGAGAGCACCCCCGCCTTCTCGGTGGCGGTGCCGATCATCTTCAACCCCGGAACCGTGGCGAGCTTTGCGGTCGCGTACTCGAGCAGCTCGTGCTCGTAACGGCCGACGTTCTCGACCCCAACCTTCGAGAGCCAGTCGAGCGCCGCGCCCAGGCCGATCGCATCCGCGATGTTGCCGGTGCCCGCCTCGAAGCGGAACGGCGGCGGCTGGTACACCGTCTTCTCGAAGGTGACGTCCTGGATCATGTTGCCACCGCCCTGCCAGGGCGGCATCGCCTCCAGCAGCGCCGCCTTGCCGAAGACGGCGCCGATGCCCGTTGGCGCGAAGACCTTGTGCCCGGAGAAGACGTAGAAGTCGGCGTCGAGCGCCTGCACGTCGACGCCCATGTGCGAGATGCCCTGGGCGCCGTCGAGCAGCACCCTGGCGCCGTGCCGGTGGGCGAGCCGAATCATCTCGGCGGCAGGAGTGATGGTGCCGAGCGCATTCGACACCTGGGGGAACGCCACCAGCTTCGTCTTCGGCCCCAGCAGCTTCTCGTAGGCGTCGAGGCGGATTTGCCCGGTCTCGTCCACCGGCGCGACCTTGAGCTTCGCGCCCGTCTCCTCGGCGAGCAGCTGCCAGGGGACGATGTTCGCGTGGTGCTCGAGCCAGGTGAGGAGAATCTCGTCGCCTTGACTGACGTTGCGGCGGCCCCAGCTTTGCGCCACGAAGTTGATGCCCTCGGTCGTGCCGCGGACGAAGAGGATCTCGCTCTTGCTCGGCGCGTTGATGAAGCGGCGCACTGTCTCGCGTGCACCTTCGTAGGCATCCGTGGCTCGCGCAGCGAGGGTGTGCGCCGCCCGGTGGATGTTCGAGTTCTCGTTCTCATAGAAGAAGCGGAGGCGGTCGATCACCGCCTGTGGCTTCTGCGTCGTCGCGGCGTTGTCGAGCCAGACCAGCCGCTTCCCATTCACTTCCCTCTGCAGAATCGGGAACTCGCGGCGGATCGCGTGGGGGTCGAACGCGGTGCCTCCGGTCGGGCGCAGCTCGAGCGGGGTGACTGGTTGCACCTCGTAGGCGGGCCGCGGCGACTGGGGAACGGGCGGCTGCTCTTCTCGCGCCGGGACCTCGACCAGGGGAAAGGTCATCGCCGGCTGCGCGGCGTATTGCCCCAGCGCGTCGAACCGGAGCGGTTGATCGAAAGGTGAGCGCGTGGCCGGCCACGCCTCGGTCGTCGCAGGGAGCTCGGGCTGTGCCGACGACGCAGGCGCCATCGGAACCGGCGGCGTCGCAGCCGATGGAGGCGCCAACGACACGGGCGCAGCGGCCGGCGCCGTCGGGGTCTGGGCGCCGCCGAGGGTGCCCGGGGGATGAATCGCTTCGCCCACCGTCGGTAGGCCAGGAGCCGGCGGAGCGAACAGCTCGTTCGCCATTCGCCCCATCACCAGGGCGAGCGAGGCCGGGTCCCAATCGGGCAGCGTCGGGCCGGGGGCGCGCGCCGCCGCGAGCGCGACGCCCGGGGTCGGACCGTGGGTGGGAGGAGCAGAGTCGCGGGGCACCTGGCCTTGCGCGAGGTTCAGCTCCTTGGGTCCGTCAGGCGTACTCATGGAAGTTGTTGATTGTCACGCCCTCGAGGACACCGAGCGCGTCGTGCGTCAGGACCGCCACCGAGCAGTAGAGCGAGAGCAGGTAGGCCGCTCCGCCGCGCTGGTTGATGCCCATCAGGCGCACCGACAGGCTCGGGCTGACCTCGCCCGGCAGGCCCGGCTGGAACAGGCCGATGCAGCCGCGCTTCCGCTCGCCAATCCGCATCAACAGGATGTCGGTCTTGTTCGCCTTCACCGGAATCTTGTCCGACGGCACCAGGGGCAGCCCCCGCCAGGTGAGAAACGGCGACCCGAAGAGGCTGACGGTCGGGGGCGGCACCCCACGGCGGGTGCACTCGCGGCCGAACGCGGCGATCGCCCTGGGGTGGGCGAGAAAGAACGCCGGCTCTTTCCATACCAGGGCGATCAGCTCGTCGAGATCGTCCGGGGTGGGCGGGCCCTTGCGCGGCTTGATTCGCATCTCGGGGTCAGCGCTGTGGAGCAGCCCGTAGGCCTTATTGTTGAGCAGCTCGTTCTCCTGCTTCTCCTTGAGCTTCTCGACGGTGAGCGTCAGCTGCTCCTTCACCTGGTCCATCGGGCTGCGGAACAGATCGGAGACGCGGGTGTCGACCTCGATGGTGGTGTTGATCGACGTCAGCACGTACTCGCGCGGCTGGGTCTCGTAGTCCGAGAGGCCGACGGGAAGCGGCTCGCCCGGCTCGGGGCTGCACTTGGCCGCGAAGTCGTCGTCGAGCGCCTGGTTGACGCGGTAGACGCCGGCCTCGGTCGGAGTCCAGGGGAGCATCTGGGTGAGCCAGCGCGGGCTCGCTCCCCGCCACTGGGGCGGCGTCTTGGTGGTGTTCGACAGCTGGCGCGCGGCCTTCTCACCCAACGACCATTTCTGCTCAGCCATGAAAGAACCCCCGAGGAAAACGAAGACGAAGCCGCCCGTGCCGATTAGCCCATCGAGGCGAAGGCCCCAATGTCTTTTCCGCGGGCCGGAGCTGCCTGGCTAGTGCTTCAGCATCTGGTGCCCGGCGGCGGACTCGATGCCGTGGCTGACGACGAACCAGGCGACGCCAAAGGGTTCTTCCTTGCTGCCGCCGATGACCTCGAACAGCCAGTGGCCGGCCTGGGGCGCCTCGACGTCTGGCGAGGCCTGGACGAAGAGCACCTGCGACTTGTCGATCATCAACTCGCCGACGATGTTCTTTCCACGGATGAGGCCGACGACGGCGTGCCCGTCTTCCTCGTCCTGAAAGTCCCAGTGGTAGTCGTCGAAGTCGAACAACGTCGCCTCGCCGGTGCCGGCGCGGATGACGCAGTTGGGGTGTTCGCAGAGCCAGCGCCAGAAGCGCTCGAAGGTCAGCGGCGCGGTCTGGCTGGTGCTCGAGGGCATGGCCCGCTGCTTTACTTCAAATGCCCCCGGGGCACCGCTGAATGTCCGGCCCGCGACCGCGAAGACCGGCGATGCTCCCTGCGGTGCGTTGACCGTCTGCCGGGCTTGGACTGGCAGCAGAGCGCTCGGCTCGTCCTTCAGCGCTCGTCCTCCACCTTCAGCTTCGCCGGCGGCTTCACCCGCACGCCCTTCGCCGCGCCGAGCACCAGGTCGTCGTCGAGGATGCGGGCGATCGAATCGGCGTGGGCCCGGTAGGTTGGGTATTCCGCAGCGGAGATCCGTTCGCACTTGAGCTTCACGTCCTGGCGTACGTCGATGGTGCGGCCATCGGCGGACAGTTCCACCGTGCGCTTGAAGCTCAAGCAGGGCGCGTCCACCGCACCGGAAGTCGGCAGCTTCGAGGCCTGCAGCCCCGCCGGCAGCGTCAGCTGGGTGTGCGTCTGGTACTGGGTCGGCGGGCCGAGCACCAGCGGGTGCCGCCGCACGCCGAGGTTGTAGGACGAGCGCGGATTCCAGTCGGTGGGAATCCGGATCCGCAGGGTGTCGCCCTCGCGGCGCGCGAAGCTCTTCGCGTCCACCCGCGCCTGCAGCACCGCCGGCGAGGTGAGCGACTTCGCCTCCAGCACCTGTGGCGCCGAGCTCGCCGCGCCCGGGACGAGCGCCACCGACATCCGCTGGAGGAACTGGGCGGTGGTCTCCGCGTTTCGCGCGGTGCGGCGCAGCGCCGAGCCGGTGCGCCCCTGCCCGGACATCGTCAGCGTCCCCGTCGCCGCACCCTCGGGGTCGAGAAGAAGTTTGAGCTCAAACGAATCCGAGTTCACCTCCGGCGCCTGGAAAGGAATCTCCCGCCAGGTGTGCTTGCTCGTCTTCGGGTCGAAGACCAGCGAGCGGGTGCCGGTGTCGTCGGTGCGCACCGCGGCGAGGTCGAGCGCGTCGGCGGTGGGGTCGAAGAAGCGCGCGGTGGGGAAGCCCTTCTGCTCCGGCACGTAGACGATGGCGTGGTTGAACTGCTGCATCGGCACGTCGGCTTCGATCGGCCCGACGTCGCGGGTGCGCACCAGCGCGAACTGGGCGTCGAGCCCGAGCTTCTTCGCCAGGGTGATGAAGAGCACCGCCTTGTCCTTGCAGTCGCCGTACTTGCGCTCGAGCGTCACCGGCGCCGGGTGCGGCTTCACCCCCGCGATGAAGCTCTCGTAGTCCTGCTGGTAGCGGATCTCCTGCATCACGTACTCGTGGATCCGGTCGAGCTTCCCCTTCTCGTCGCCCGCGCCCTCGCTCAGCCGCTTCGCCAGCGCGTCGATCTCCGGGCTGTCTCGGAACGCGCCGTCGAGCAGCGCTTGCTCCCAGGACAGCCACACCCCCCAGTCGGGCACCGTCGACAGCTTCAGGTTCGCCGCCAACTCCGCGACCGTCGGCATCCCCGGTTCGGGCACCAGCGGCGGCATGTCGGTCGAGCTCCACACCAGCCGCAGCTGCGCGCCGTGCTTCTCCTCCTCGCGCTGTACCGCGCCCACCCGCTGCTCATGGAACTCGGTGCCCGCCGGCGCCCACATCACGAACCGGCTCAACACCCGCTGATCTCCCACGCCCTGGAAGCTCCAGCTCTTGGTGAGGTAGCGCGAGAGGTAGCCGGTGGGCGGAGAGTCGAGCCGGTACTGCAGCACCACCGTCGAGCCGGGCTGGAGCCCGCGGAAGAAGACGCTGCGGGCGCGCTCGGAAGACGCCTCGGTGCGGACGCCCTTCTCGTCGACCGCGTAGGAGGCGAGCATCCGCAGCCGGCCGGCGCCGCCGACGTTCTGCCGCACCAGCCGGTCGCGCCCGGCGGGGTTGAAGGCATGCATCACCATCGTCACCACGTTGATCGAGCTGCCATCGGAGTTGAGCCACGTCACCTCGTGGTCGAGCAGGTAGGCGACGTCCGCGCCGGGCTTGGGAGCCAGCCGGCTCCGCTGCGCCACCGCGGCCTCGAGCGCCGCCTCGTCGGGCACGTCGGCAGCCCACGGGCCCTTCTCCTCGGGGGCGACGTAGTCGAGGCGGTTGGCGAGCCTTTCGTCGTCGGGGTTGCGCGAGAGCGCCTCGCGCCAACGGGAGATCGCCCGGTCCCGGTTTCCGGCGGTCCAGTAGAGGTTTCCGTCGGCCTGGTGGGCCAGCGGCGCGTCCGGGTTGAGTCCCACCGCGGCGACCAACGCCTGGTGCGCCCCAGCATCGTCGAGCCGACGTCGGCGGACCTCGGAGAGCGCGATCCAACCCGAGTAGTCCGTGGGCCAGCCGCGCAGCCGCCGCTGGGTGAGGTCCTCCGCCGTGCCGAGGTCGCCCGCCTCGAGCGCGAGGTCGGCGAGGCGCTTGAGCGCGTCGGAGTGATACGGGACCTCTTTGAGCACCTGTTCGAACTGGGAGATCGCCGCCTCCCGCCGGCCATGGCGCAGCAGCGTCCGCCCGTACTCGACGCGGTCATTGGAGGCCGGCGGGAACTTCGTCAGCAGCGCCAGCTCGGCGCTCAGCTCATCCTCGGTCCACGACTCGCTGCGGTAGTACTCCGCGAGCAGGCTCCACGCTTCCCGCGGCGGCGAGGGGGTGCGGGTGAGCTCGACCAGCCGTTCGCGGGCCTTCAGCCGCATCCCCTGTTGCTGGAGGAAGCGCACCTGGCGCAGCCGGACGAAGGGCAGGGTGTCTCCGATTTCCTTGTCGAGCGCGCCGAGCAGGTCGGCGGTGCGGCCCCGTTCCTGATTGAACCAGAGCGCGTCGACCTGTCCCAGCCTCGCCTCGAGGCTGGTGGGAAAACCGCGGGCGAACGCGTCGGCGAAGCGCACCGCGTGGCTTCCTCCTGCGCCGAGGTGCGCCCACTCGACGAGGTGGGCGTGGACCCGCGCGGAAGCGAGCTGTGGCGGGGTCTTCGGGGTTGAAAGCACCAGCGCGGCCAGGTTCGACAGCAGCGGCAGCTTTCCGGTCGTCAGCACCATTCGCGCCGAGAGCACCCAGACGTCGTCGCGGTGGGCGGTCTT
>JAYVRT010000414.1:0-1885 GCA_043776025.1 Archangiaceae bacterium
CCGCGCCCGCACCAGCCGTTGTTCCACTGCGCTCTCGGTGCACGCGAGCACCGCTGCCACCTCTTTCGCCGAGAGCCCCTCGAGCTGTTTGAGCACCAGCACCGCGCGCTGATCGTCCGGAAGGTCCTGGAGCCATTTGCCCAGCTCGTGCAGCTGCAGCCGGGCGGCGATCCTTTCGCTCGGCTCGGGCTCGGCGCTGGGAAGAGGAAGGTTCTCCGCGCGCCGCTTTTCCGATCGCCGGGCGTTGAGCGCCACGTTGACGACGATCCGGTAGAGCCAGGTGCGCACCTCGCTGTCGCCCTTGAACTCGCCGCGCCGCAGCGCCGCGAAGGCGCTCAGGTAGGCGTCCTGGAGCACGTCGTCCGCGGCGTCGAGATCGCCCAACATCCGCGCCGCCAACCGATAGAGCCCGTCGGCGGTGCCCTCGACCCAGCGCTCGAACAACGCCGTCTGCTCCGCGGTCGCTGCGGGGTGGGCGCGTCGAATCACCGTGGCAGGCTGCGGGGCGCTCATCGTCCGTTGGGCATTTGACACCGGCCGCGCCCAACTCCCTTTAAGGTTTCCTTCGACCGGTCGCTGACGCATATCTGCTCGCGGTGACTGACCTTCTGGAAGACCTCAACGAGCCCCAGCGCGCCGGCGTGCTGCACGAGTCAGGCCCGTTGCTGGTGCTGGCGGGCGCCGGCTCGGGGAAGACGCGGGTCATCACCCACCGGATCGCGCACCTGGTCAGCGTGCGCAAGGTCGAGCCCTGGCGGATCCTCGCGGTCACCTTCACCAACAAGGCCTCCCGCGAGATGCGCGAGCGGCTCGACGTGCTGCTCGGCCCCGACGCCCAGCGGCTCACCGTCTCGACCTTTCACTCGGCCGCCTCGATGATCCTCAGGCGCGAGTCGGAGCTCGCGGGCCTGGGCCGCAACTTCGTCATCTACGACGACTCGGATCAGCTGGGCCTGGTGAAGCGTGCGATCCGCGAGGCGGGCATCGAGCCGGGGGCGGTGAACCCGCGCGAGATGCTCTCCCGCATCGAGGCGGAGAAGAACGCCGGCCGGATGCCGGAGCAGGGGAAGCCGGGCGACGAGCTGAAGGCCCAGCTGGCCCACAAGGTCTACCAGCACTATCAGCGGCTGCTGCGCGCGGCGAACGCGGTCGACTTCGGCGACCTGCTGCTGCTGCTCGTCGATCTCCTCCGCAAGCAGGGCGAGCTGCGCTTCAAGTACCAGCGCCGCTTCACCCACGTGCTGGTCGACGAGTTCCAGGACACCAACCCGGTGCAGTACGAGCTGCTGCGGCTGCTCGCGCCGCCGGGCTCGAACGTGGTGGTGGTCGGCGACGACGACCAGAGCATCTACCGGTGGCGTGGCGCCGAGGTGGACAACATCCTCGGCTTCCCCAAGGACTACCCCGGCTGCGTGGTGGTGAAGCTCGAGCAGAACTACCGTTCGGATCAGACGATCCTCGAGGCCGCCTACGCGATCATCTCGAAGAACCGCCGCCGGATGGAGAAGAAGCTGTGGAGCGCCCGCGGCAAAGGCGAGCCGCTGGGCCTGTTGCTGCACCGCGACGAACGGCAGGAAGGGCAGGAGATCGCCCGGCTGATCCACTCGCTGAAGAACCAGGGGTCCTGCGACTACGACGAGATGGCGGTGTTCTTCCGCACCAACGCCCAGAGCCGGATCCTCGAGGAGACCTTCCGCCTCGCGCGGGTGCCGTACACGCTGGTGTCCGGCCGCAGCTTCTACGACCGCGCCGAGATCCGCGACGCGTCGAGCTACCTGAGGCTGATGATCAACCCGCGGTCCGACGCGGACCTGCTGCGGATCATCAACACTCCGGCGCGCGGCATCGGCGACACCACCGTCGAGCGGATCACCGACTGGGCTGC
>JAYVRT010000415.1:0-1883 GCA_043776025.1 Archangiaceae bacterium
TGCCGCCGCCGGTGCCGCCGCCGGTGCCGCCGCCAGTGCCGGTCCCTCCGCCGGTCCCGCCGCCCGTACCGGTCCCGCCGCCGCCGCCGCCGCCGCCGCCGCCGCCGGTCCCTCCGGCGTCCGGCGGCCCGACCGTGATGTTTGCGCAGTGGTGGTAGAAGCACGGCGCGCCGTGGCTCGACATGAACTCAGTGATCTGGAGGATGCAGTTGGTGCAGGTCATCCCAGCGGGCAGCGGCACTTGAAACGTCTGGGTGCCCGGAAAGGCTGAGGTGTGGAGGAGCTTCCCGTCGGCCAGCAGCGGCAGCGTCGGGTTGTTGCTGATCACCGTCGAGCCGCAGGCGGTCGCGCCCGCGGTGACCGGCGGGTCCGCGGGGAGCCCGGCCTGGTTCTGAGCGATCGAGACCCGGTAGTGGCCGGGGTGAAAGATCGTCTCGTCGATCGAGATCGTCAGGCTCGCACCCCCGTCTGCGAAGTTGGTGATGTTGCTCGGGACCGCGGCCTGGCCTGGGTCGGCCTGGCCACAGGGGGCGCTCTTCTGCGGATTGCCGAGCGCGTCTTGAGCGGCCCAGCTGGTGGGGGCGTTGAGCTTGAAGTGCGCGAAAGCGGCAGTGCTCAGCAGGAGGGCGACTACGTAGAAGACGTTTTTCATGGGCCGATAACCTAAACCGTTCGCGCCTTCTTCGCCTCCTCTTCGTCCTCGGCCTTCAGTTCGGCTCGGATTTTCCCGCTGATGAAGAGGAAGGGAAACGACACGAAGAGGCCGGCGAAGCCGAGCAGGTGCTCCCAGGCGATGAGGCTGACGATCAGCACGAACCCAGGCAGCTTGACGTGGCGGGCGGTGAGCCGGGGGTTCAGGTAATAGGCCTCGACCTTGTGCAGGACGAACGTGAGCACGAGGAAGACGACGACGCCGATCGGCCCGGCAGCCACCCAGGCCATCGCCGAGAGCACCGCGCCGGAGACGACGTTGCCGATCACCGGCACCAGCCCGGAGACGAAGATCAGGAGCATCAGCAGCGGCTTGTCGGGGATCCCGAGGAGAAAGAGCACGGGGAGGGTGAAGAGGGTGTTGAAGGAGGCGACGATCAGCTGCAGCTGCACCGTGACGCTCACCGCCTCGGCGACGTACTCGAACCAACGCACCAGGGCGCCGAGCAGCGACTTCGGCTCGAGGGTCTTGCGCCAGCCGCCGATCTCGGTGCGCTCGAGGAGGAACACCACCGCGAGGATCAGGCCGATCAGCGCGTAGAGGACCACGTGGCCCAGCGCCGAGAGCACCTTCACAGCGTCGCCAGCGTAGTGGCCCGCCGACTCCACCAGCTTCTCCGAGTCAGGCAGGTGCTCTTTGAGTTCGATCAGCCGCGGATGCTGCTGGAGCGCGGCGATCCGCTGGGGCCAGCTGACCCGGGCGTCGGCGATCCACCCGGTGACCTGGGTTGCCCCCCAGGCTCCCAGGCCGCCGATCGCCAGCGCGAAGACGGCGAGCAGCCCGAGCAGCGCCCGCTTCGCCGGCCAACCGAAGCGTTTGGCGAGGACCTCCGAGCTGACGCCCAGGCCGCGCTCGAAGGCGACGAAGAAGACCATCAGCACCAGCAGCGAGCGGAAGAGCACCAACAGCCCGACGAAGAGCGCCAACGCCAGGGCGCGACGGGGGGTCTTCTCGGCAAGAAAGGCTCCGACGCGATCCATGGCGCCGCTGCTTACCACCCGAAGGCCGGTTACAGTCTCTTGCATGACGAGCCTGCGCACGCCGTTTCACTCGGAGGCCGCCCCGAAGGCGATCGGCCCGTACTCTCAGGCGGTGCAGGTCGGCAAAGGGCCGATCTTCCTCTCGGGGCAGATTCCGTTGGACCCGGCGACCGGCGCGCTGGTCGAGGGCG
>JAYVRT010000416.1:0-6034 GCA_043776025.1 Archangiaceae bacterium
GCCGGCGCCGAGGCGAAGCACCAGGTCAGCAAACAGCCCGGTGAACGAGTCGCGCTTCACGTGGCCGTGGGCAATCCGCAGCGGGGCGAGCGCGTCGGCGCGGTTGCCGAGCTTCGGCATCGCCGCGAGGAAGTCCGGAGGCGTCATCCCCAGCTCCGCCGAGGCGGCCCGCAGGTCCAGCTCCGCCTCGTAGCGCGCCGCGGTGGCGGTGATCGGCTCCGCCGCTTCGACGTCGACCCCGAGGTCCTTGAGTGCCACCCGGTAGCTGTGGTTGTCGGTCTCGATCGCCGCCGGCACCGCGCCCACCGGCGGGTAGAGCGTCTTGATCCGCTCGAGCTCCTGGGGCGTGAAGTGACGCGGGTCCTCGAGCGCGGCCTCTCGCACCTGGTCGTCCTTCGAAATCAGTCCCCGCGCGTGGCAGCTGACGCACGACAGGCCGGTCTCCACCGCGCCGTCTGGCCGGCGCGCGTCGCGGACGATCGACGGCGGCGCCTTGTCCAGCCGGCGGCCGGTGGCGTCGGCGAGAAAGAACCCGAACAGTCCGTTGGGCAGCCGGAAGATGAACTCGCCGCCAGAGTGCTGGAAGACCCGGACCTCGCCGTTGGCCCGCCCGGGGCCGAACGGCCGGGCGAAGATGTTCTGCTCGCCGGCGCTGCCGGAGAAATCGTAGCTCTTCCAGTACGCGCCCAGCCGCGAGGTGTGGCGCTCGATGATCCGGTTGTTCTGCGAGACGCCCGAGCCGTTGAAGCCGGCCCGCAGCACCCGGCCCAGCTCGATGTCCCGCGCGGCGTCGACGTGGAGCAACGACTCGAGGCCCGCCACCGTCGCCGGCAACCCGAGCAGCGCGTGGTACAGCGGTGGCCGCGTCGCCTCGGCGAGGAACCAGTCGGCCCGGACGATCGGCGCCCGGCTCCGGGTCTGCTCCGTCGCCCGCTCGAGCGCGTACGTCCCGGTGTCCACCGCGAACGGGTAGTCGCGCAGCAGCACCGAATCCCAGCGGTCGTTGGGCCAGCCGAGCTCGCGCAGGTCCACCCGCATCAGCAGCCGGTCGGAGTCGACCGCGACGGGGATCGCCAGCGTCGGCCGCCAGCTGGCGTTGTTGAGCGCCTTCGCCAACGCGGCCCGCGCGAGGTTCTCGTCGAGGCGGGAGTTGTGGACCTCGAGCAGCGAGAAGTACCGGTAGAAGCGGCGGTCGCGATCCGGCGCCCGCTCGAGATCCCGTGCGGCCGCGCGCTCGATTTCCTCGCGGCGGATGAAGTGCCAGCTGTCCGGGACACCCTGGCTGAAGCCGGCGCCAGGGGCTCCCCCGGAGATCCACGCGCGCAGCGCCGCCGTCACCTCATCGCGCTGTTTCCTGCGCTGAGGCCCGGTCAGCTTGGTCAGCGCTTCTGCGGGCGGCATCTCTCCCAGCTCCACCCGCTGCAGCAGCTTCGACGCCTTGAGGTTGCCGGGGGTGATCAACCGCTCGCTCACGAGCGCTTCGCGGTCGAGGAGGAAATCGAACCCGCCCTCATCTCCCTCGCGACCCCGGTCGTGGCAGCCGCCGCACGACGAAATGAGCACCGCCTGGGCGCGCACTGCCGGGTCGGGCGTCGCATGCAACAGCCACAACACGAGCATCGTCATCGTCAGCGGGGAGACTTCACCCCGCGTGCCGACGCAAAGCGCCGAAACGAGTGTCCACACTGCGCGAGCTGCTGCGCAGGCGCGCGGCGATCAGTGGCGAATCCGCAGCCTCACCCGGCCCGGCCCGGGCGGGTTCACGATCACCGTCGAGGCCCGCGGGCCGCGCCAGTGGCGGAACCGCCCAGGGGCGTAGGCGACGATTCTCCCCGGGACCAGCCCCGGCTCGACCACCGCCCACGCGCCATTGTGGGTCGCGGTGCGGAACCAATGCCCGTTGCGGCGATGCCAGTAGTAGTTGTCGACGAAGAAGACCTCTTCGTCGTGGTCCTCGACCACCTGGATCCCCGCCTCGACGACCACCAAACGCGGCGGCGCAGGGAAGATGATGTTCGGCACGTCCACCGCTACCCGGACCTGCGCGAGTGCGGGGGCGGCGACGGCGAGACAGAGGGCGAGCGCGAGCGTCTTCATCGAGGACTCCGTTCAGTGAACCACGGGCTGGGGCTGGTTCGGGCGCTTCTTCGGCGGTGGCTGCTGACCCGCCGGGCCCGAGCCGTGCTCGGAGTCTCCCGCCGGCGCGCTGCCGTGGAAGTTGCCCGGAGGTGGCTGCGCGTTGCCTGACGGCGGAGGCACGTACCGGCGGTCGTCGCGCCGGTCATCGCGCCGGTCATCGCGCCGGTCATCGCGCCGGTCATCGCGCCGGTCATCGCGCCGGTCATCGCGCCGGTCGTCGCGCCGGTCGTCACGCCGGTCGTCGCGGCGCTGCTCCCGTTCGTACCGCTCGCGGGTCTCGCGATCTCGTTCGTGCTCGAAGCGCTCGCGCTCGAACCGCTCCTCGCGCTCCCGGGACTCCCGGCGATCCTCGTGCCGCTCGCGCCAATCATTCCAGCGTCGGCGCTGATCTTCGGACCCGCGCCAGTGACGGAAGTGGCCCGGCTCGTAGAAGAGCAGCCGCTGCGGCACGTAGCGCGGCTCCATCTGAACCCAGGCGCCGTTGTGCGCGTGCGTCCGGTACCAGTAGTCGCCGCGCCGGTGCCAGTAGAAGTTGTCGACGAAGAAGACCTCGTCGTCGTAATCGGAGACCACCTGAATCCCCGGCTCGACCAGGACCAGGGGCGGCGGCGCGGGGAAGAAGATGGACGGAAGCTGAACATCGACGCGGATTTGCGCCAACGCCGACCCGGCGACGACGAGAGACAGCGCCAGTGTGAGTCGCTTCATGTCCCTTAGACTACCAGCGCCGCGAAATATTCGACCGCGCAACGCCTGCGCGCGTCAGTCTGTAAATGCAGCGAGCATCGCCAGCGCGAACTGCGGCCAGGGCGGCTCGGGCAGCGACGCCTCGCCCTTGAGCTCGAGCTCTCCCCGCGGGCCATAGGTGCCGGGTCCCGAGGCGGTCAGCGTCGTCGAACGGTTCGCGGTGCGAATCAGCGCCTGGTTCGGGCCAATCTCGAAGCGGACGATGTTCCCCTGGAACTGACCGGTGATGACCGTCCCCTTCGGGCCGCCGCTCTCCTCGAGCACCAGGGTGAGGTTGACGCCCGAGACCCGCTTCGGAGTCACCGCGACGTCGATCGCCTGCCCACCCATCACCCCGCCCCAGCTGCCGTCGGTGCGCTTGCTGAGGTTGGCGCTGGGCTTTCGAATCCGCACCGCGTCGAAGGCGGCGCCCTGGGAGTGGAGCTGCACCTCGCCGGTGGCGACGAACTCGGTCTGCGTCTCCGGCAACGGCTGCGGGAAGATTGCGCAAGCGGACAGCAGCAGGCCGCCCGACAGCATCAACAAGGAACGGGTCATGCGCGCGAACCTAACTCCAGCCAATCTTGAAGGGGACGATATTGGCGCTCGCCCGCTGCCTGGGCCTCGAGCGCCCCGACCGCCAACCGCGCCGCCTCGACGGTGGTGAAGTGCGGCACCCCGCCGTTGACCGCCTCGCGCCGGAGCACGAAGCCGTCCTCGGAGGTCTTCGGGCTGGCGTCGACGGTGTTGATGATCAACGCCACCTCGCCTTTGCGGATCTGCTCGCCGATGTGGTCGCCGCCCTCGCGCACCTTGGCGACGCGGGTGGAATCGACCCGCTTGCCGGTGAGGTAGGCGTGCGTCCCCGCGGTGGCGACGAGGGTGAAGCCCAACGCCTTGAGCCGCTTGCTCAGGTCCACCACCGCCGGCTTGTCGTCGTCCTGCACCGAGATGAACACCCGGCCACCGCGGGGCAAGCTCGTCCCCGCGGCGAGCTGGCTCTTTCCGAAAGCCTCGGCCATCGAGAGTGACAGCGCCATCACCTCGCCGGTGGACTTCATCTGCGTCCCCAGCAGCACGTCGGAGCCGGGGAAGCGCGCGAAGGGGAAGACCGCCTCCTTCACCGCGACGAAGCCCAGCCGGGGTTCGGCGGTGGCACCAAGCGCCGCGAGCGTCTCGGAGAGCCCGAGGCACGCCGAGAGCTCGACCAGCGGCATCCCGGTGGCCTTGGCGACGAACGGAATCGTCCGCGAGACGCGCGGGTTCGCCTCGAGCACCCGCACCGTCTTGCCCTGCACCGCGAAGCGCAGGTTGAGCAGCCCGATGACGCGCATCCCGCCGGCGAGCGCGGTCGCCGCGTCCTTCAGCCGCTCCACCACCTCGGAGGAGAGTGAGTGCGGCGGCAGGGTGAGGGCCGCGTCGCCCGAGTGAATCCCCGCCTGTTCGACGTGCTCCAACACCGCGGCGACGAGCACCTCCCCGGTGTGGTCGCGCAGCAACTCCACCTCCACCTCGGTGGCCTCGGTGAGGAACTGCTCGAGCTCGCCGACGACGGCGCCCGCCTCGGAGGAGACCACCACCGCGCCGCGCCCGGTCCGGGCCAGCAGCGGGTAGCCGAGCTCGCGCCCGGCCGCCTTCGCTTCTTCCACCGTCCGCGCCACCTGGCGCAGCGGCTGCGAGAGCCCCAACGATTCGACCAGCTGGGTGAAGCGGGTGCGGTCGGCGGCGCCGCTCAACCCTTCAGCGGAGGTCCCCAGTACCGGCACACCCTCGGCGAGCAGCTGCAGCGGCAGCGGACCGCCGAACGGGGCGAGCACGCCCTGGGGCTTGAGCAGCGCCGACAGCTCGAGCGCCTCCTCGAGCGCCGGGGCACCGAGGCAGACGCGATCGAAGTCCGCGGAGGAGACGGCGGGGGTACAGTCGAGCAGCACCACCTGCCTCCCCGAGGCGCGCAGGCCCCGGGCGGCGTGGGCGCAGCTCCACTCGACCTCACCACCCTGGCCGATGCGGCGGGCGCCACCGCCCAGCAGCAGCACCGCCGGGCGCTCCAGCGGCGCGCTCGGCTCGCGGTCGTAGACCAACGTCCACATGCAGGCGTGCGGCCGCAGCGCCGGATGCACCTGACGCGCGCCCCGCAGCGTCCGCACCTGAAGCTCGGAGCAACCCCAGAGCCCGGCGAGCTGGACGTCGGAGAAGCCCTGGCGCTTGGCGGCCCAGAGCGCGTCCGCCGTCAGGTCCGCCCAGCGGGGCACCGCCTGCAGCTGCTTTGCCGCCGCGGCGACTGCGTGCAACTGGCTCGACAGCGCGGCCGCGTAGGGAGCCCCGGTCGCGCCGCCGAGCACCGCCTGCCAGCGATCCGGCACCGGCTTCGCCGCGGCGCCGTCCAACTTCAGCGACGCGCCGAGCGCGTGGAGCGCCTTGAGCATCCCCTCACCCACCGAGGCGCCGACCGCGACGACCTCGCCGGTGCTCTGCGACTGGGGTCCGAGCGTCCCGGCCGAGCCGAAGCGCTCGGAGTCGAAGCGGGGCGCGCGCAGCGTCAGGCTGCCCACGGCGGCCGCGCGGGGGACGAGCGGCTGACCGAGGAGCAACCCGGCGGCTTCGACCGAGATCGCCCGGCCGCTGCCGCGAATCACCAACGCGGTGTGGGGCGGCAGCGCCGGCCACAGCTCGAGCAGCCGCACCTGGTCGCCGGCGGCGTCGACGGCCAGCCGCACCGAGCAGACGCCCTCGAGCCCCGCCTCGGCGGCGAGCGAGAGCGCCAGCGCGTTCATCCGCTGCTGCGCCAGCGCGGAGAACGTCTGCGCCGGGGTGAAGGCCACCGAGTCGGAAGGGTGCACCCCTACCGGCTCGAGGAACTCCACCGTCGCCGCGACCTCGGCCGCGCCGTGACGGTCGCGCAGCACCAACAGCTCCGCCTGTTGCCAGCCGTTGCACGCCGCGGCGTCGACCGCGCGGTTGAGCCGATCGACCGTCTGCAGCCCCTTGAAGGTCACGCCCGAAAGGCTCGCGCCGAGCTTCTCCAGCGCGCCGGTCTCCGCCAGCTGCCGCGCCAGCTGCAGGCCGACTTCCCCGCCGAGCATCGACAGCACCGCCTGCGGTTTCTCCTGCGTGAGAATGCGGGTCGCCGCCTCGAGCGTCACCGGCTCGAGGTAGGTGCGGTGGGCGA
>JAYVRT010000417.1:0-1879 GCA_043776025.1 Archangiaceae bacterium
CTACTTCTCCGGCGGGAAGTTCGACCTCGACGCCCAGGACATGGCGGCGGGGTTGATCTCCAAGCTCACCGACGGCGTCGTCGACGCCCAGGTCAACGCCGGCAACGCCGCGCCCGACGAGCTGGGGGCCGACAAGTACGCGGTCGAGCTCTCCACCTTCTCTGGCTACGACGCGCTCGAGTACGAACGGTTCCTCCAGAAGCTGCCCGCGGGCCGCGACGACCACCACCCACCGATGGCAGACCGCCTCGCGGCGATGAAGGCGGCGCGCGCTGGAATCGCCGACTTCGCCCGCGCGGGCTTGAAGCCGGACACGAGCGCCGCGCTGAAGGTGGTGAGGAAGTAGCGCTCGCCGCTGCTCAGCCGGCGCGCTTGACGAACTTGCCCGCGGCGTACGCGAAGAGCCCGATCACCTGGCCGGCGACGAGGCCGACGATGGGACCGGTGATGAGCATCATCACCCGGCCGTCCACCGGGATTCCCTTGAGCAGCTGGGCCTCTTCGGCGTGCCGGGAGAGGTACGTGTCGTAGAAGGCGACGTGGGCGCCGGTGATCCACACCGAGTTGACCAGGCTGGTCATGAAGCCATGGAGGAAGTGTTTGCCCGGCGCATAGCGCGCGATGATCAACGCGGTGAGGGCGAAGACCGCCAGCCACACCAACGGCTCGATGTTGGAGGGAATGACGAACACTGTCGCCAACCCCATCGCGAGGCCGAAGCCCGAGAGGGCGAAGATCAGCCTCCAGCTCATCAGCGCGAGACGGCCTGGCTCAGCGCACGGTGCACTGCCTCGAGTGCCTTGCGGGCCTCGAGCAGCTCGGCGCGCTCGCGGGTCAGGTCCGAGACCTGGCGGGCCAGCGTGTCGCGCTCGGTGCGAAGCGCATCGGTGCTGCGGCGGAGGTTGGTCGCCGCCTCGTGGGCCGACTCGAGCTCGGACGCAAGCCGTTCTTCCTCCGACAGGCTCTCGGCGAGCGCCTGCTGGTGCTGGGTAATCTGCGCCTTCAGCTCGTCCTTCTCGTGCTCGCGGGCGTCGAGGTGCTGGCGGGACTCCTGGAGCGCGAGCAGCGCCTCGTTGCGCTCACCTTCGAGCGCGGACAGCTCTTTCTCGAGATCGTCGAGCAGCTTCGCCCGCCCCTGCATCTCCGAGCTGAGGCGGCGGGCTTCGTCCATTCGCAGCCGCGCCTCTTCGGTGGCGCGCTCGGCCTGGCGACGCGTCGCCTCGAGGTCCTGGGTCAGCGCGAGATTTATCGTGCGGACCTTCATCAGCTCGGTCTGCAGCGCGGAGATCCGCTCCACTGCGAGCACGCCCGCCTCGGCGACGGTGTCGGGCAGCGGCTCGGGACGCGGGTTTTCGCGCACCGCCTTCAGCCGTTCCTTCAGCCGCTCGCGGCGCTCGCCGACGTCTTGCTCATCGGTCTGGGGCGGCGCGGCCTGCACCTCGACCACCTGCGGCGGGGCCTCAGCGGCGGCGCGGGGCTTCAAGGCCGGGGCCGGCGCGGGGGCGACCGGCTCGGCCGGCGGGGCATTGAAGGGCGGCGGGGTGTGCAGCGCCTGCTGCAGCGCCTCGACCGCGGTGGTCTTCGGCGCGCGGGCCTCGACGGCGCGCGCCCTCACCGCGTGGGCGAGGTCCGGCATCACCGACTCAGGGCGGGAAGCGACCGGCGGAGTGGGCCGGGAGTGCACCGAGATTGCCTCGAGCGCGATCCGTTCGGCGATCGCGTCCACCGCCGAGTCGTTGACCGCCGACTCACCGAGGGAACCCAGCCGCACCCGGGGGCGCGCGCGAGACACGTTGGCGTCGAATGCTTTCTTCATGCGGAAATTGCCTCCACGGGAGTCTTCACGGCGACGAGCCGCGCGAGCACTTCACCAATCAAC
>JAYVRT010000418.1:0-1878 GCA_043776025.1 Archangiaceae bacterium
AGCTCGTCGGTGCGTCGGACGCGATGGCGGTGGTCTTCGCCGAGCTGCGCCGCTGCTCGAAGGACGAGCAGAACCTGCTGATCGAGGGAGAGACCGGCACCGGCAAGGAGCTCGCCGCCCGCGCGGTGCACGCCCACTCGCTGCGCCGTCACGGGCCGTTCAAGGTGGTGGACTGCGCCCTGGTGAGCGAGGCGAACGCGACCACCGAGCTCTTCGGCGCCGAGGGAGCCTTCGCCGGCGCCCAGAACGGGACGCTGTTCTTCGACGAGATCACCGAGCTGCCCGCCTCCGTCCAGCCGAAGCTGCTGCGGGCGCTGGAGACCCGCGAGCTGCCGGCTGCGCCCGGGGGCAAGCCCAAGCCGTTCAACGCGCGGACGATCTGCGCCACCCACGAGAACCTCGCGGAGGAGGTGCAGCAGGGCCGCTTCCGCAAGGATCTCTTCTTCCGGATCGCCGTCGCCCGGGTGCGGCTGCCCCCGCTGCGGACCCGCAAGACCGACCTGCCGCTGCTCGCCACCCACCTGCTCAAGGCCCTCGGCGCCCAGGTGGAGCTCTCGGCGCAGACCCAGAGCCTGCTCGAGGGCTACGACTGGCCGGGCAACGTCCGCGAGCTGCGCAACGTGCTCGAGCGGGGCGCGCTGATGCAGCAGGGAGGCTCGGGCAGCTGGCTCGAGCTGCTCGTGGATCAGGGCGACGCCAAGCTTCACAGCAAGTCGATTCTCCAGATCGTCGCGGCGCTGCCGTACCACGAGGCGAAGGACCGCGTGCTCAACGACTTCGAGCGGCACTACTTCGCCCAGGTGATGAAGGAGTGCGGCTTCGACCTCAAGCTCGCCGAGGCCCGCACTGGCATGTCGATGCAGAGCCTCTACCGGCTGCTGAAGAAGAACGGACTGCGCCTGAAGGACCTGAAGAACGCCGACGGCGTCGAGTGACCCGCTGGTCAGACGGCGCGGCGGCGCGCGTCGGCCTGCTCCAAAGGAGGTGTTGCGATGGCGATTCTCAACATCACGTACAACGGCCTCTCGGCGGACTACCCGCTTGAGCTGGACGTTCAGGTGACCGATCAGGACCTTCGCCGGATCGCGGTCGAGGTGGTCCGGACGGGCGGTGTGCCGGGGCTGCATCTGGCGCACCTGTCTGACGCGGCGTTCGACGGCTTCGTGGTCGACCGGTTGCAGGGCGGCCAGCGGATTTACCTCCGGCCGAAGGTTCCGTTCGGCGCTTGAGCGCCGGGGCTCCCATGTCACGGATCGTCTTCTGTGGGGTGGGAGCCCTGGGTTCGACCGCGGCGATGCTCTGCCGCAACCTCGAGCCGACGCTGGTCTTCGTCGACTTCGACCGGGTCGAGTCGAAGAACCTCCTCGCCCAGGCGTTCGTGAAGCAGTCGGTGGGGAAGAACAAGGCCGAGGCGCTCAAGGCGCAGCTGCTCAACTTTCACGGCGTGAAGGCGGAGAGCTTCGGGGTGCGGCTGTCGCCGGACAACGTCGCCCAGCTGTGTGGCGGTGCCGGGTTGATCGTCGATTGCTTCGACAACCTGAAGAGCCGGCAGGTCCTCTGTGACTTCGCGCGGGCGCAGGGCCTGCCGCTGATCCACGCCGCGCTCTCGGGCGACGGCACCTTCGGGCTGGTGCGGTGGGACGAGCGGTTCGCTCCGGACCCCGAGGATCACGCCGGCCAGGCGACCTGCGAGGGCGGCGAACACCTGCCGCTGATCGGCCAGCTGGGCGCGGCGCTGGCCCGGGCGATTCAGGACTTCTTCAGGGGCGGCGTGCGGCGCGACTGCCTCGTGGGACTGGCCGCCGTCACCCCGACGTAATTCTCGAGAGCCACGTCGTCCTCGGTGACGTGACCCGGCGCTGGAACCAGTCACCCGGC
>JAYVRT010000419.1:0-1875 GCA_043776025.1 Archangiaceae bacterium
GATCTCCGCGGTGCAGCAGAGAATCGGCGCGTCGCGGTTGATCGCCGCGTCGCCGGTCATCATCCCCACGTTTTGGGGGCCGAACGCCTCGCAGAGCGCGAAGAACTTCTCGTTCACCAGCGCCTTGATCGGGCAGGTGTAGAAGCTGCGCTTGCCCTGGGCCATCGCGAGGAAGTGGAAGGCGAGCGCGACCAGCGACTTGCCCGAGCCGGTCGGCGTCGCCAGCACCAGGTGGTTGCCCCCGAGCAGCTCGAGAATCGCCTCTTCCTGCGCGGGGTAAAGCTGAAGGCCGGTCTGCGTCACGTAGCCGACGAAGCGATCGAGGATCGCGTCGGTCGACAGGGCAGGTTCGCCCGGCTTCGGCAACAGTCCGGCGAGGGGAGCGGCGCTCATCTTCGAGGAGTAAGATGCCCGGTTTTGCCGCCGAACCCACGAAGCATCTGGGGGGACTCACCTTTGCAGCTGTGCCGAGGCAGCCTTAACAGCTCCATCCGACGGAGCATTTACAAGCTTTACAAAGATAACCAAATGACGCAATTGACGCGACTTGTCATTGAACAAAATCATGGTTATCGTACTCACGTCAGTTACTTAACTTGTTTTCTGGAAACACCATGACGCAGCCGGTCAAAGGACCCGAAATCAAAGGCGCGGCGACCTCGCCGCTGTTGACCGCGCCTGCGCTCGAGTTCCTTGGCGCCCTGCACCGCGAGTTCGACGGCCACCGCCGGGAGCTGCTCTCGGCGCGCAAGACCCGCGGCGGCGCATGGGACTTCCTGCCGGAGACGGCGCTGGTCCGCGCCGGCGAGTGGAAGGTGGCGGCGGTGCCCTCCTGCCTCGCCGACCGCCGGGTGGAGATCACCGGGCCGACCGACCCGAAGATGGTGATCAACGCGCTCAACTGTGGCGCGAATGTCTTCATGGCCGACTTCGAGGATGCCACCGCGCCCTCGTGGTGGAACCTGCTGCTGGGCCAGGAGACGCTGTACGCGGCGGTGCGGCGGACGCTGAAGTTCGAAGCGCCGGAGACCGGCAAGCATTACGCGCTCAACGAAAAGACTGCGGTGCTCTTCGTCCGTCCGCGCGGCTGGCACCTTCCCGAGGCGCACGTCACAGTCGAGGGCGAGCCGATGAGCGGATCGCTCTTCGACTTCGGCCTGTTCTTCTTTCACAACGCCGCCGAGCAGCTGCGGCGCGGGGCCGGCCCGTTCTTCTATCTGCCCAAGCTCGAGAGCCACCTCGAGGCGCGGCTGTGGAACCAGGTCTTCGTCTTCGCCGAGCGCGCGCTGAAGCTCCCCCCCGGCAGCATCAAGGCGACGGTGTTGATCGAGACGCTGCCCGCTGCCTTCGAGATGGACGAGATTCTCTACGAGCTGCAGGCGCACTCGGCCGGCCTGAACTGCGGCCGGTGGGACTACATCTTCAGCTTCATCAAGAAGCAGCCTGACCAGCTGCTGCCCGACCGCGCCCAGCTGACGATGGATCGCGGGTTTCTCAAGGCCTACAGCCAGAAGCTGATCCAGACCTGCCACCGCCGCGGCGCGCACGCGATGGGCGGCATGGCGGCGCAGATCCCGGTGAAGGACGACCCGGCCGCGAACGAGGCGGCGATGGCACGGGTGAAGGCCGACAAGCTGCGCGAGGTCACCGACGGCCACGATGGCACCTGGGTCGCCCACCCGGCGCTGGTCCCGGTGGCGAAGGAGATCTTCGACGCGAAGATGCCGGGTCCGAACCAGCTCGACGTCCTTCGGGACGACGTGAAGGTCGGCCGCGACGAGCTGCTGAAGGTCCCCGAGGGCTCGCGCACCGAAGACGGGCTGAGGCAGAACGTGCGCGTCGGCGTCCGCTACCTCGAAGCCTGGCTGCGGGGGC
>JAYVRT010000420.1:0-1869 GCA_043776025.1 Archangiaceae bacterium
TCGGGGTGCTGGTCGTGGCCTTCGCGGTGTTGGTGCGCACGGCCGCCGGAGCCGCGGCGCCCGTCGAACACCCCGGGTCGGCGCTTCCGCTGGCGTGGAAGATCACCTTCAAGGCCGACGTCGGCAACAGCGCCGAGCCCTTCGAAGCCGCGCTCGCGAGCGCCAAGGCCGACTGCAAGCCGGTGATGATCGATTTTTACGCCGACTGGTGCGCCGCCTGTAAGGAGCTCGACGCGCACACGTACACCTCCCCCGACGTCGCCGCGGAGGCGCAGCGCTTCGTCAACATCAAGGTCGACGGCACCAACGATCACCAGGTGCTGGACACGCTCTACGCGCGGTTCGGCATCAGCGGCCTGCCCACGGTAGCCTTCCTCGATGCGATGGGAGAGCCGCTGCAAGATCCCAGGGTCACGGGCTTTCTGCCTCACGACAAGTTCCTCTCGGAGATGAAGAAGGTGAGGCTCGCCACGTGCTCGCGCTCACCCTGATGCTCGCCGCGGCGCCGGCGTCGAACGCGGAGGTGGTGAAGGCGCTGATCACCGCCCAGGCGCTGGCCTGGAATCGCGGCGACCTGCCCGCCTTCACCTCGGTCTACGCCGACGACGCGATCTTCGTCAGCCCCAACGGCGTCACCCGGGGCCGCCAGGCGGTGCTCGAGCGGTACCAGAAGCGCTACCCCGACAAGAAGGCGATGGGGACGCTCTCCTTCGAGTTCGTCGAGACCCGCGAGCTCAAGGACGGCGTCTCCCTCGTCGCGAAGTGGACGCTTTCCTACCCTGACAAACCGGCGGCCACCGGGCACACGCTGCTGGTGCTGCATCAGAAGGGCGAGAAGTGGCTGATCGTTCAGGACGCGTCGATGTGAGGCCGGTGCTGGCGGCGATCGCGGTGGTGTGCTCCGCCGCCGCGCCGGCGAAAGCTCCTGCCCCTTGCGTATACGGGCCGGCGAAGGCCGGGCCGGTGCTGGGCGAGCCGGATCTGATCGAACTGTCGGGCCTGGTGGCGAGCCGGGCCCAGCCCGGGGTCCTCTATGCGCACAACGACTCGGGCGACACCGCGCGCTTCTTCGCGATGGACACCGCCGCCCGGCCGCTGGGCCGCTTCGTCCTGGAGGGAGCGACCGCGCGCGACTGGGAGGACATCGCGCTCGGGCCCTGTCCCTGGGGCACCTGCGTCTACCTCGGCGACATCGGGGACAACCGCCGGGTGCGCAGCGATTGCGCCGTCTACCGGGTCAAGGAGCCCTCGGTGGCCGTGGGGAAGGGCGCGGGCACGGTCAGCGTCGCCTGGGAGAAGCTCGCCTACCGCTACCCGGATGAGGAAAGGAACAACGCCGAAACCTTGTTGATCCACCCGGTGTCGGGCGAGCTGTACGTGATCACCAAACAGCCCGCCGGCGTCCCCAGCCGGGTCTTCAAGTTTCCGATGCCGCTCGACCCCTCGAAGGAGGTGACGCTGGTGAAGGTGGTGGACCTGAAGCTCCCGGCCGCCAGCGACCAGGCGATCACCGCCGGAGACCTGAGCCCCGACGGCGCCGCGCTGCTGCTTCGAATGTACAATCGGCTCGTCGAGCTGAAGCTGCCCGCGGGGGCGCCGTTCGAGCGGATCTTCTCCGCCGAGGCGGTCGAGGTCCCGGTGAGCGCCGAGCCGCAGGGAGAGGCGGTGGCCTGGCGGGCTGACGGCCGCGGCTACTACACCTCGAGCGAGCAGGCGCAGGGCATCAAGCCGACCCTCGACGCGGTGGAGTGCCAGAAGTGAGGGCAGGACTGTTGGCGCTGCTGCTGGCTGGCTGTGACTGGGCCGAACGGCCCCACCGCGGAATCCCCGAGCACTTCAAGGCCGAGTCGCTCACCGGCGAGACGATCG
>JAYVRT010000421.1:0-5965 GCA_043776025.1 Archangiaceae bacterium
GGTGTCGATGCAGGCGCTCCCCGGGGGACACACCGGCTGCCCGGTGGCGCAGGTCTGGGTGCAATAGCCCTGGACCCAGCGGGGGAAGCCCGACGGCGCGAGATCCTGCGGCTGGCACTGGCCGACGCTCGAGCCGCAGTTGGGGTTGGTGCTGCAGGGCTTGCCGACGGTGGTGACGTTGGTCCCGGAACGCAGGCACGCGCCGGTGAAACCGGGGCTGAAGAAGTTCGAGGCCTGGCAGTACAGCGGAACCTCGCAGACGAAGCCGGTGCCGGGCGTGCAGCCGACGGTGCAGAACTTCGCGCTCCCCGCCCCCAGCGGCTGGGTGACGCACTTGATCCCCGGCACGGTGGTGCCGCACCCGCCGCCGTCCGGGCAGGGCGAGCCGACGCCGCCGACCACCGGGTTGCGCTGGCACAGGGCGTCCACGTCCTGCTGCGCCAGCGCCCGCTGCTGGTTGCCCTCGGACACCGAGCCGCGCATCACGTTGGTGAGCCCGAAGTGATCGATGCCGAGGCAGTGGCCGGCCTCGTGGAGGATCACCGTCTCGAGATCGATCGACCCGCTGGGCGTCGCGGCGGTGGTGGCGAAGGTGGCGTTGGCGCCGTTCAGGTAGATGTCGCACTGGTCGAGCACCCCGGCGTACGTCAGCGGTAGGGTGATCGCCTTGATCTGGTAGCTGCCGATGATCGCGATCCAGTCGGGGTCGGCCTGCGAGGTCAGCCAGACCGGGGTGACGTTGAAGGCATCGTAGGGATCCGACGGGTTGGGAACGGTGGGGACGCTGAAGCCCGCGAGCGCGGCTTTCGGGGTCGCGCAGCCCACCGCGTTCCAGGTGTTCCAGGCGTTGGTGGTCGCCGACTGCACCGCCGCCATCGACAGCCCGCCCGGGTTGGGGTTGCGCGAGTCGAGGTAGTACTGAAAGGGGTTGGACGCGGTGTTCAGCATCTTGAAGGGCAGGTACACCGGCGGGTTGTCGGCCAACGCGACCGTGGACACCAGCCCAAGCAGCAGCGCCCGCCTCACTTCGACCCCTTGGGGCCCTTGAGCGCGGCGAGCACGGCCGGCACCGGCTGCTTGCTGATCTTATGGGTCGCGAGATCCTCGACGAGCAGCTGGCCGTCGACCATCCGCAAGGCGCCGGCGCCGAGCGCGACGAGGTAGCAGCGCGTCGGTTGGCTGCACTTGAGGAACAGCAGCGCCGTCTCTCCGACGTCGAGCTGGGCGTCGCCGGGGATGTGCGCCTCCCACAGGCCCGACTTGCCGCCCAACTGCACCACCTGCAGGTGGTCCGGACCCTCGCCCTTGTAGCTGTCGCCGATGACGACGTCGGTGAACGTCTTCATCCGCTTCGGGTCACCGTTTTCCAGCACCGTCTGGGTCGCGACCACCTGCGCGAGGACCACCCGGTCGGCCTCGCGGGCGCGATCGGCGAGGGAATGGGGACTGATCGAGGTGGCGAGCGCCACCACCGGGAAGAAGAGGAGCAGGCCAGCGGAGGCGTTCCAACGCATGTTGATCGGGAAGCCTACCTCTTCCACGCCGCGAGCGCCGCGTCGAGCAGGGCCTCGGCGCCCGGGGTGGCGACGGTGTGCGCAGGTGCTCCCAGCCGCTGCAGCTCCCCTGCCGTGCGCTGGGTGCCGGCGACCCGCCGCGCCTCGAGCAGCCACTGGGGGCGATCGCGAAACAGCGCGGTGGCCTGCCCCGGCGAGTCGAAGAGGATCAGCTCCGGAGCGAAGGTCGGCAGCCGCACCGGCGCCTGCCGCCAGGCGAGCACCGGGACCGCCACCACCCCGCTTTGAACCAGCCGCGCCGGCCAGGGGCTGTCCCCGTCTCCGACCGGCACCAGCACCGCGTCATCGCTGTCGAGCTCGAGCGCGCCGGTGGGCCCGAGCTCAATCCGCGCCGGTTGGCCGAGCGCGGCGAGCATCAGAGCCACGGAAGGGTCGGTGGCGATCAGCCCCACCTTGTCGAACCGATCGAGGGTGCCCGCGACCCTCGCGCCTTCCCATAGGGCCGCCACCGCTTCGAGTGACGACAGCAGGATCCACGGGTGGCGCTGCAGCTGATCCACCATCGCCCCAAACGGGCGCGGGTCATTGGGCGGGTGCAGCTCCAGCACCGGCAGGTGGCAGACGTCGGCGCCTTCGTCCTCGAGGAGGAAGGTGATCGCCGCCGAGCGTTCGCGGGAGGCCGTCAGCCCGACCCGGACGCCGTGGAGGCTCAAAGCTTGTCGAGGATGAACGCCGCGAGCAGGTCGGCTTCAGGGGAGATCGGCTTCTTCTTCGAGTCGCCCTTCCCTGCCGCCGCGGGCGCGGGAACTTCGGCCACGTAGCCCGGCACCACCTCGAAGGCGGTCTCACCCAGCAACACCGAGTCCATCATGTGCTCGGCGCCGAGCTCGTCGAGCTGCTTCATCGTCTTCACCCGCCCGGTGAGCTGGTGGGCGTCGCTGCCGCTGATCACCTTGACGAAGTGCACCGCGGCGACGACCGCGTGGGTGGACTTGGTGTCCTTGACGACCAACTTGCCGTCCTCGAGATCCGCCTTCTCGCTGGCCGACCAGTCCTCGAGGGTCTTCTGGGGAAGAAAAAGCCGCACGCCCTATTCTTATATCGCGACGGCTTGCGGCGCACCTGCCACGGTATTATTGCCGAAGACCCCATCGCAGCGCCCAAGGAGTGCCCTCACCGTGGCCAAAGACACCATCAACGTCAGTGACGCCGAGTTCAAGAGCCAGGTGCTGGACTCGAAGGAGCCGGTGTTGGTCGACTTCTGGGCCACCTGGTGCGTGCCCTGTAAGGCGATCGCGCCGACCCTCGATGAGCTGGCGACGGTCTACAAAGGCAAGGTGAAGGTCGCCAAGCTCGACGTCGACGAGAACCAGGCGACGGCGATGGCGTACGGAATCCGTTCGATTCCGACCCTGTTGATGTTCAAGGGTGGCAAAGTCGTCGATCAGTTGGCCGGGCCGGCTCCGAAGTCGAAGATCGAAGAAGCCTTCAAGAAAGTCATCTAGTCGAGTTGGTTCAGGAGCTTCGTGCTCGGCCACTTCCTCAAGCCCGAGTACGAAGAGCTGATCCAGAAGAAGGACTGGGACGCCTTGCGCGTCGCCTTCGAAGAGCTCGACCCGCCGGACATCGCCGAGGTGTTGGAGGATCTCCCGCCGGAGGACAGCGGGGTGATCTTCCGCATTCTTCCGCGCGACAAAGCGGGGATCGCCTTCGAGTACCTGCCGATCGATCAACAGGCGGAGCTCGTCGGGACGCTGACCAGCGATCAGCTGGTGAACGTGCTCAACGAGATGGCGCCCGACGACCGGACGCGGCTGTTCGAGGAACTGCCGGCCGAGGTCACCAAGCGGGCGCTGGCGACGCTGCTGCCGGATCAGCTCAAGGTCGCCCGCCAGTTGCTCGGCTACCCCGAGGGCACTGCCGGGCGTTACATGACGCCCGAGTACCTGACCCTCACGCCCCAGATGACCGCCCAGGGCGCGCTGGAGCACGTGCGATCCTGGGGTAAGGGCGTCGAGACGCTCAACGTCCTCTACGTCGTCGACGAGCGCGGCGGGCTGCTCGCCGACGTGCGCCTGGGAGAGATCGTGATGGCGACGCCCACGACGCGCATCGGGGACCTTCCTTCGCGGCAGTTGATCGCGCTCCAGGCCACCGCGCCGCGTGAGGAGGTCGTCCAGGCGTTCGAGAAGTACGACCGGATCGCGCTCCCCGTCACCGACACCCGCGGGGTGCTGCTGGGCATCATCACCGTCGACGACGTCCTCGACGTCGCCGAGGCCGCCGCGACCGAGGACATTCAGAAGTTGGGCGGGATGGAAGCCCTCGACGCGCCGTACATGGAAATCGGCTTCTTCGAGATGGTGAAGAAGCGCGGCGGCTGGCTCTCGGTGCTGCTGGTCGGCGAGATGCTGACCACCACCGCGATGAGCTACTTCGAGGACGAGATCTCGCGGGCGGTCGTGCTCGCGCTCTTCATCCCGCTGATCATCTCGTCGGGCGGCAACTCCGGCAGCCAGGCCACCAGCTTGATCATCCGCGCCCTCGCGGTGCGGGAGATCGAACTGAAGGACTGGTGGAGGGTGGCGCTTCGCGAGGTGCGCAGCGGCCTGGCGCTCGGGCTGCTGCTCGGCACGATCGGCTTCCTGCGCATCTTCTTCTGGCCGATGCGCGACAAGCTCTACGGGCCCCACTACGGGATGATTGCCCTCACCGTGTCGATCAGCCTCGTCGGCGTCGTGATGTACGGCGCACTCACTGGGTCGATGCTGCCGTTCGTGCTTAGGCGGTTCGGCTTTGATCCCGCGACGGCGTCGGCCCCGTTCGTCGCCACCCTCGTCGACGTCACCGGGCTGGTGATCTACTTCACCGTCGCCAGCACGCTGCTCACCGGGACCCTGCTGTAGCCCCGCGGGGCGGCTCTGGGTGGGGCCGGGCGCGCTTGCCAGTCAGCCGACCGGGCACCGCTCCGGGAGGGCTGGCGGTAAAATGCGCCGCGCCGACCTCTCCACGCACCGCCGATGAAACGTGGGCGGGACGACCTGCGCGGCCCGCCAGGAGCCCTGGCCGTCAGGGAATCGGATCCACCCCACCCTTCGTCGCCATGTAGGCGATGCCGCGCGGGAGATCCCACGCACGGCCGCCCCAGGCGAAGCGCTGCAGCTGCACCGCCCAGATGACGAGGAGCGCCGTCGCCAGCGCCGCCCGGTGACGCCAGCCGCCGGCGGGCTGCGAAGAAGCCAGGGACCCGGCCACCAGCAGCAGCGGCACGAGCACCACCGTCGCGTGCCAGAAGCCGCGCACGTCGACCGCCGCGAGCAGCAGCGCCACTCCCACCGCGGCCGCGGCGAGCGGCCTCCCCCTCCAGAAACAGATCGCCCCCGCGACCAGGCTCCCGGCGAGGCAGATCGCCAAGACGCCCGGCGCCTCGGTGAGCGGCCGCGAGCCGTCGCGAAAGACCGCCGCGAAAGGCCGCGCTGCGACGAACACCGCGACGTCGACCAGCCCCGCGCCCCCCAGCACGATCACCGCGGGATGCGCCAGCGCCCGGCCGCCGCGCGCCCGATAGAGCCCGAGCAGCGCCGCCACCGCCACCGGAGCCAGCGCCACTGCCCGCAGATGCAGCGCGAACGCCCCGGCACACCAGGCCAGCGCGCCCGGGTAGTCCTTCTGCTCGAGCCGGAGCATCGCCAACGCTCCCAGCGCCACCCAGGCCGGATCGTAGAAGCCTTCGAGCCCGCAATGGACCAGCAGGCCGAACGCGAACGCGGCGACCAGCGCTCGCCCAGCCAGCTCCGAACGCTCGCCCCCACCGCCCGGGAACAACACCCGCAGCGTCGCGAGCCAGGCGAGCACACCCAGCAGCGTGGTGAAGGTGACGAGCAGCCGCGCGTGGGTCTTGGGCTCTTCGACGAACGCTTCAGAGAACGCCGACAACGGCAGAAACAGCAGCAGCGCCCCCGGCGGGTACGCGTACGGCACGTCGGCCCAGTAGAAGCCCGGGTGTCGCGACTCAAACCCCCGCCCTGCCTCCTTCAGCGGCAGCCGGTAGATGGCCAGCCCCCGATCGAGCGCCACCTGCACCACGAACGCATGGCGGAGGTGATCGCTGTAGACGTTGGAGAGATCCGCCGCCGGCCAGGCCGAGAGCCACGGCAGGCACAGCAGCCCCAGCGTGGCGACCGCGAGGCCCACGCGCCGGGCGATCATCGCGTCGCGGCGGGCCGCAGCTTGAGCAACAGGTCGTCGCCGACGGGCTCGACGGTCTGGAGCCTCAGCGCCGGGGCGTCGGACGCGCCGGCGAGGCCCAGCGGACCGCTGAACGTCACGCCCTCAGCGCCGAACAACTTCGGCGCGACGAACAGCCACAGCTCGTCCCACAGGCCGGCCTGGAGGAAGCTGTTGTGCACCGCCGCTCCGCCTTCGACCAGCACGTGGAGCAACCCCGCCTT
>JAYVRT010000422.1:0-1861 GCA_043776025.1 Archangiaceae bacterium
GACCCCGAGCGCCGCCTTCCACCGCGCGGCCTGGGCCTGGGTGTAGGGCAGGGTGTCGTGGTGCTCGAGCACCCGCAGCAACACCTTCTTTCCGTCGAGCTTCGCCGGGTCGGCGCTTCCGCTGACGACCTCGGCGGTGAAGCCGGCCCGCCGGTAGAGCGAGACGAGCAGTTCGGCCTTCTCCCGGGGAGTCCCCGCGCCGCCGCGCAGGGTCCCGCGAACGCCCCAGCGCTGGGCGGTGACCGCGCCGGCGAAGCCCGTCTCCGACGGCGGGTAGGTGGCGACCGAATCGCGCACCAGCTCGAACAACTTCGCTGGATCTTTCGCGGCGACCGCGGCGTCGGCGCGCGCGGGGAGGTTGTCCGGGCTCTGCGCGAGCGCGGCGTTGATCTCCGACCACGCGTTCCACAAATCGGTGCCTGCGTCGGCGCCGGCGTCGACACCCCCGTCGGGGCGGTTCGACCCACCGCAGGTGCACCCGCCGAGCAGCAGGCTCAAGGACAGCAGTGTCTGGCTGAACGTCGGTCGCATCTGGTCGCCCCCGGAACTCAAAAGCAGTGAGGGCCGCTTCGTAGCCTTGCTCCTGCCTCGGTTCCACTCCACGCAGCTGGCGGCAGGGTCGATTTTCTTCGAGGGCTTTCGCGCGCGCCGGCAAACATCGGTGCTACTCACGCAGCGTGAACCCGGCCGGGACCCTCGCGCCTTCGCTGACTGGGCGCGGCGGCTTCCAATGGCGAAGCGCGACCGGGTGGCTCGCGGTGCTGCTCGCGCTCGTGCCTCCGCTGATGTTCGCCCGGGTGATCGCCACCACCGGAGCGAACGCGCACTCCAACGACTACCTGACGTGGATCTCCATCGTCGAGCAGGTGGCGAGCGGTAAGTACGTCTGGGCTCAGTTCTTCAAGGACACGCTGCAGGCAGGCGTCCACTGCTACGCGATTCCAATCCTGGTCACGGTGGCGATCGCCCGCTTCGCCGCGTGGAGCATCGACGTCACCCTCTACCTCGCGCTGACGCTCGCGGTGCTCAAGCTGCTGCTGGTCCACGACGCGCTGACCTGGCGATCACCCGCCGCGGTTCGCCAGGCGATGCTCGTGCTGCTCTCGGCGCTCTTCTTCGCTCCAGCGCACGTCAACGTCTTCACCTTCGGCTTCACCGCGACCCACGTCGGCCTGACGGAGTTCGGGTTCGCGCTCGGCCTGTGGGGCGTCACCCGCTTCGAAGGCCGCTGGCTCGGCCTGGCGCTCTCCTGCGCCGGCGCGTGGATCGCCAGTTGGTCGTGGGGCAGCGGGTTGCTCGTTTGGCCGCTGCTCGCGGTCGCGTTGCCGCTCTCGGGCTTCCGCCGGCCGGGCCACTTCGTGCTCCTCTTGCTCTGCGCAGCGATCGCCGGGGCGCCGTACCTTGCCTACGGGTCGTTGGAGTCGTCGGGCACGACCGTGGTGTTTCCGGTTCCGCGCAAGTGGTTGCCGCTGGACGCGGCGGGGTGGCTCTTCAGCGGCAGCTTCAACCACCTGCGCGCGCGGTTCGCGGGGGTCGCGGCGCTGGCGTTCCTCACGGCCGGCCTGCTCTGGCTGAGGCGGGGCCCTCCGCAGCGGTGGAGAAGCGCCGTCCCCTCGTTGCTCTGCCTCGGCTACAGCTTCGGCCTGATGGTCCCGGTGGTGGTGCTCCGGGGAACCTTGAACTCCTGGTACACGACGAGCTTCGGGTTTCTCTGGGTAGGGCTTGCCGGGTTGGCGGCGCGGGTCGTCTCCGAGGCCCCCGCCCAGCGAGAGGAGCGGTTGGGCGCGGCGGCGTTCGGGTTGTTGACCGTCGGGCTGCTGGCGACCAACGGCGGCTACGAGGACAAGGTCTACTACCTGAA
>JAYVRT010000423.1:0-5956 GCA_043776025.1 Archangiaceae bacterium
CGGGGCATTTACTGGTACTGTCCGCGCGCTTCAATGGGCTGGGATGGCCGGTGGCCCGTTCGAGACACAAATTCCAATGCTCAACCCGCTCGTCGTCGCGTCGATCCTCGGCGTCTCAGTTGGATTTCAACCCGCCGTCACCCAACAGCAGATCTCTGCCGAGACGGGGCAGGTGAAGTTGATGGTGGGCACGCTCTCCGAGCCGTTGAGCGGTGAGCTGGCCCAGGCGGCCCGCCGCTGGGCGCTGACCCAGACCGACGCGCTCGGGCTCCCGGTGGGGTCGACCCTGCGGGTGGCGCAGACGCACTCGACCTGGTGGGGCGCGGCGATCAGGCTCCAGCAGCAGGTGGACGGGTTCGACGTCAACGGCGCCCAGGTGGTGGTGACGATCGACGACCAGCGCCGGGTGACGATCGTCTCCTCGAGCGCGCTGAAGTACCAGCAGCCGGTGCTCAGCTGGACGATCTCCTCCGAGGTGGCGCTCGACCGGGCGGCGAAATCGGTGCCGCTGGCGGCGGTGCAGCTCAACGGCCGGCCCTACGGCGGTGCGCGCCGGGAGCTGTTCCCCGTCGGCGTCGACGCCCACGCCGGCTACCTCGTGGTGGTCCCGACGCTCAACCCGATGGACAACTGGGTGGTGGCGGTCGATGCGGTGACCGGCGAGGTGCTCTGGAAGCAGAACCGGATCTTCCGCGGCGCCGCGCAGGACGCGGCCAGGGTCTACGCCTCCAGCCCGGGCGGGCTCGACGCCGGCGTCGGGCTGGCGCCGCTGAGCTCGGTGTTCCTCACCCACGCCGACGGCGGCTCGATGGTGCTCGCCGACGCAGGGGGGTTCCTCACCGGGGATCAGCTCACCGCCTTCAACTGCTGCCCGAACAAGGACTGCAGCACCGCGCCCGACGCGGGCCCGAAGCGGCAGACCGGCGCGGTGATGCTGATGGGCTTCAACGTCCCCTACGACGTGGTGGTCTGCGATCGGCTCCAGCGGGCGACCAACGATCCGGCGATCCACGACGCGGGCACCTACGTGTACCCGCCGATCGACCCGCCCCAGGTGAACGGGACGGTGGTCGGCCCGGTGGTGCAGTCGGACCTCGCGCACAGCGACGAGTTCGCCGAGGTGCACGCGTTCTTCCACATCAACAGCGTCTACGACTGGGTGCGCGGACTCTCGGCGACGGCGACCCCGCTGTTTCCCGGCAACGTGCCAGCGCTGACGCCCTTCAAGATGCGCGATGAGCTGCGCACGCCGGCGCGCAAGCCCGCGGTCTGGGCCAACGTGCTGTTCCCCGACTTCCAGGCGCTGTTCCAGAACCCGGGGATGTACTGCACCCTCGCCGGCTGCAAGCTCGACACGCTCGGGCGGATCGACAACGCCGCCTTCATGCCGAAGGAGAACTTCTCGCAGATCCCCCTGCCCGCCTACCAGATGGACGTTGACACCCTGATGATCTTTCAGGGCAACCGTGCGGACTTTGGCTACGACGCGCCGGTGCTGTGGCATGAGTTCGGCCACGGCGTGATCTACGCCACCGCGGCCTTGTCGTTCGACGCGCTGGCGGTCGACTCGCGCTCGGCGAACAACGAGACCGGGGCGATGCACGAAGGGTTCGCCGACTTCATCGCCGGCGCCTTCGGCAACGATCCCTTCATCGGCGCCTACGTCGGCCCCCGCATCGGCGCCCCGTCGACCGCGGCGGGCGTGGCCCAGGAGTCCTTCCTCCGGTCGATGGAGAACACCTTCAGCTGCCCCGACGTGCTCTGGGGTGAGGTGCACCAGGACAGCCAGCACTACTCGGCGGCGCTCTGGCAGGCGCGGAAGAACTTCTTCCAGGGCTCGAACAACGGCCACACCTTCGACGCCGCCTTCTACGCGTCGCTGGTCTCGATGAGCCCGCAGGTGGACTTCGCGGCGGCCGCGGCGGTGATCGTCGCCCACGTGAAGACGGCGTTCCCGGCGATCACGGACGCCGACACCAAGCTGCAGGGCCTCTTCAGCACCAAGGGCGTCACCGGGTGCTCGAAGATCCTCGACATCACCAACATCCTCGGCGTCCACCGCCCGTACTACGGGATCAGCAGTGGAGCTGGCGCCGGCTTCCCGGCGGCGACGGTGATCCCCGGGCCGTACCAGATGAAGATCAAGGTGCCGGCGGGGATGAAGAGCGTCACCGTGACCGCGAAAGGCGGCGGTGGGGGCAACCCGCTGGGCGGCCAGGGGGCTCCCAAGGTGAAGCTGCTGGCGAAGTCGGGGACCCCGATCACCTTCACCAAGATCGGCGCGGCCCTCAACAACGACGCCGACGTGGTGGTGGATGCGACCTTCGCCGCGCCGCTGCTCACCGCGGTCGCGCCCCTGGCGATCGGCTGCGGCCTCGCGAGCGAGGTCTACATCTCGCTGGGCTCGACCCAGGGCGACACGCTTCAGGATGTGACCGTGGCCTTCGCGGCGGCCGACAGCTGCAACCCGATCGTCGATGCGGGAACCGACGGAGGAACCGATGGCGGCGCGGGCGGTGGCGCCGGTGGCGGCGCGGGTGGCGGCGGCGGCGGCAGCGTTGGCGACGGTGGCACCGGGGTGAAGACGCTCCCCTGGATCGGCAAGGACTCGGGCGGCACGGCCGGCGCGGCCGGCTGCGGCTGCTCGGGCGTCGACATGGGCCTGGGCGGACTGGGCGCGCTGCTGTTGGCGCTGCGCCGCCGGCGCGATCGCGCGCGGTAACCGCGGTGGGCTGAGCGCTGGCAGGCAGTGATGCTCGCCAGCGGCATGTCCCTCACCTGGGCTGGCCGGGCGTGGCGATCGCTGCCCACGCCTGACCCGAGGCACCCACCCCGGTCCGCCGAGCCGCCCGTGATCCCGCTCGACGATGGCGCCGCTGCTCCAAAGTCCTGAGCGTTTCGCGCGAAGGGCGGCCGGCGTGAACCCCGGGCTCATGTGGTTGCGCGTCTGAAAGCTGTCTCCCACCGCCGCTTCCGGGGCGGCTGGGTGCGCTACGACTTCATCGCCCAGCGCCGCGCCAAGCCGTGCGGCGGCGACTTGGAGGCCGGGAAGAACCTGGCCTGCCCTCGAG
Organism: Archangiaceae bacterium; assembly: GCA_043776025.1. Lineage (GTDB taxonomy): Bacteria > Myxococcota > Myxococcia > Myxococcales > Myxococcaceae > JAYVRT01. Next base: position 3,072 of record JAYVRT010000423.1, read on the forward strand.
CCGTGAACGAGGCGCGATCGTACCTGGTTTAGCGCGCGAGCCCTCGAGGAAGAGCTGATCGACGGCGGCCTGCTCGACCTCAACCGGTACGGCAACGACTGATCAGTCGAACGGCTTCATCACCTGGGCGCCGGCGTCCCTCGACCCCGCGTCGGCCGCCGAGGGCCGGGACGACTTCGGCTCCTCCGGTTTAGGCAGGTCCGCCTTGTCCGATGGCATCCGCTGATCGGCCTTGAGCCCCAGCGACTGGTGATCGGAGACGAGGTTCCACACCCCCTTCTCTTCGGCGTAGATCCACAGCGCGCGAAACGGCACCAGGGTGCGGCCCTTCTTCACGTCGCCAACCCTCAAGGTCACGGTCGCCGCGACCCAGCCGGACTTCCCGCCCGCGGCGAGCTTCGATCGAGGCCCGCCCTCGATCTTGTAGAGGAAAGTGTTGTCCTTCTTCAGCTTGGCGAGCTGCGGCCGGACGAGATCCTTGAAGGCCTTGCCCCCCTCGAACAGATCGGTGGCGTCGGTGCCGAAGAGCGCGACCGCGTCGCCGTCGCTGATTCGATCAACCTTCACCGCGATGTCGTCGAGCATCCGCTTCGTCAACCCGACGAGCTGCTCCGAGTCGGGCCCCTTGGCGACCTGGGGGTCGACCGGGGCCACCAGGCGCTTCTCCGAGTTGGGCGCATAGAGCTCGGTGTCGGGGTAGCCCAGCGAGACGTGGACCATGTCGAACTTCCAGCCGCCGCCTTCGAGCACCAGGTGGGCGGTGATCCGCGGCGACCAGTACTGGCTCGCCTTGCTGTTGCGGGTCCGCTCGAAGCGCGGCAGATCCTGCAGCCACGCCGACCGGCCGCCCTCGGCGATCCCCACCCGCGGCTTGCTGTAGATCACCTTGAGCACCTCGCCCCGGAGCCCGAAGGGGATCAGCTCCTGGTGCAGGTGCTCGAGCGCCGGCGAAGCGGTGCTGAAGAAGTCCGACGGGCCCAGCCCGAACGCGACCACGTCGGCGGTGAGCAGCTTCTCCATCCGGTCGGCCTCGAGCGCCTCGATCGCGGCGTAGGCGTCCTTGAGGACCTTCTTCACCCGCGACGGGTCGTCCTGCGGATCGTCCTCGATCACCACCCACTTGGTGATCGGAGGCTTCGCGCAGCTGGCGAGCGCGAGGGCGGAACAGGCGAGGACGAGGAAGGTCTTCAAGGAACCGGGCCGAGGTGGTCGAGGGGGTCTACCGGGCTGCCATCCTGCCGCACCTCGAAGTGCAGGTGGGGGCCGCTGGTGGCGCCAGAGTCTCCGACGGTGGCGATCACCTGCCCTTCGCGCACCTTCTGGCCGCCCTTCACCCGGACGTCGCGGTTGTGGGCGTAGAGGGTGATCATCCCCCTGGGGTGCTCGACGATCACGATCAACCCGTAGCCCTTCTGCTCGCCGGCGAAGAGCACCGTGCCCTCGCCCGCGGTCTTCACCGGAGTCCCGGCGGGGGCGGCGAGGTCGATGCCGTCGTGCGGCTCTTTGCCCTTCCGGCCGAACCGCGCGTAGAGCACGCCCCGCAGCGGCCACTGCAGCGTGCCGTCCTTTCGACCGACGATCGCTGGGCTGCGCCTGGGCCCAGGAGGCCCCACCGCGCGATCGGGAGCGGCCGGCTCCGGGGAGTCGACGGTGTTCAGCTTCTGCACCGTCGCCGCGCCGGGGACCCACAGCTGCTGGCCGACCTTCAGCTCCTTCGGGTCCTCGATCGCGTTGGCCGCCATCAGCTCGTCCACCGTCAGCCCGTAGGCCTTCGCGATCCGGTAGAGCGTCTGGCCTGCCTCGACAGTGTGCTTCACCGTGACCAGGTCCGGCTCCCGGTGCCCCTCGAGCTTCCCCACCGCCTGCGGCGTGACACAGCCGGCGAGGAGCAGCCCCAGCCCGGTCAGCCTGAGCCACTGTGCGTCCCTCGACTCCGCTCGGGATGAACGGGGGTGGAGCATCAGCCGCGGGCGAAGCCTTCGACCTGCCAGGCGGCCAGCGGCTCGAGGAACGCGCCGTCGGTGAGGTTCAACATCAAGGGCGTCACCGAGACCCGGCGGCTCTCGTGCACCGCGGTGCAGTCGGTGCCGGGGAGGCTCACGTGCTCGTAGCCGGTGCCGCCAATCCAGTAGTACCGGCGGCCGCGCGGATCTTCTTTCTCGACCACCCCTGCCCCGTAGAGGTGGCGGCCGAGCCGGGTGATCTCGTAGCCCTCGGGCGGCCCGTACGAGGGCACGTTGACGTTGAGCAGCATCTGCGCCGGCAGCTTCGAGGTGAGCGCGGTCTTCACCAGCGCGTGGGCGAACCTCGCCGCGTGCTCGAACTCGAAGGTCTTCCGGGTGACGAGGCTGAAGGCGATCGCGGGGAAGCCGAGCAGCGAGCCTTCCATCGCGGCGGCCACGGTGCCCGAATAGATCACGTCCTCGGCGAGGTTTCCGCCGTGGTTGATCCCCGAGAGGACCAGCGTCGGCGGGCTGTCCTTCATCAGGTGGTGCACCGCGAGGTAGACGCAATCGGCGGGGGTGCCGTCGACGCCGAACCAGCGCTCAGCGTGTTTGCGGATCCGCAACGGCCGGTGCAGCGACAGCGCGTGCGAGGTCGCGCTCTGCTCGGTCTCGGGGGCGACGACCCACACCTCGCCCAGCGGCGTCACCGCGTCGACCAGCGCCCGAAGGCCTCTGGCGGAGATCCCGTCGTCGTTGCTGACGAGGATCCGCGCCGTCACGACGCGCGGCCGGCTTTGATCGCCGACTTCCCGGCGTACCGGGCGTGCGCCCCCAGCTCTTCCTCGATGCGCAGCAGTTGGTTGTACTTGCCGATCCGGTCGCTGCGCGAGGCAGAGCCGGTCTTGATCAGCCCGCAGTCGAGCGCGACCGAGAGGTCGG
>JAYVRT010000424.1:0-5953 GCA_043776025.1 Archangiaceae bacterium
TCCCGCGAGAGCGCGGCGCTGCCAGAGACGAAGTAGCGCAGCTGGCCGCCGAAGAGCTGCTTGAGCTTGTGGAAGACGAGCTTGTCAGCGAGCGAGCCCTTGAGCGCCAGCAGCCCCGTCACGGGCTCACGGGCCTGCTTCTTCTTGCTCACCTCGCGGCCGACCCCGAGCGCCCAGCTGAAGATCTTGTACTTCATTCCCCCGCCGGCCTTCGCCCCGCCGAGCACCTTGTTGTAGACCTTCTCGAAGATGCGGGGCACGGCCGCGACGAAGGTCGGCTTGATCACCGCGAGGTTGGCGACCAGCTTGTCCACCCGGCCGTCGATCGCCGTCTGGAAGCCGATGCGCAGCTGGGCCACCTCGAGCACCTTGCCGAAGCTGTGCGCCAGCGGCAGCCAGAGGTACTGCACGTCGTCGGGCCTCAAGATCTGCAGCTCGTCGATCGCCTCGGCCTCGTAGCACCAGCAGTCGTGGGTCAGCTCGACGCCCTTGGGGCGGCCGGTGGTTCCGGAGGTGTAGATCAGCGTCGCCAGCGACTCGTTCTTCACTGACTTGCCGATCGTTTCCCACTCGGCGGCCGAGGCGGCGCGCCCCTTCTCCAGCAGCTCGGCCCAGCTGATCACCCAGCCGTCGTGGCCGCCCTTGCCGTCGAGGTTGATGATCTTCCGGACCTTGCCCAGGCTCGCCTTCTGGGCGACGAGCTTGGCGATCTGCTCGTCGTTCTCGGCGATCACGAACGAGCTGTTCGAGTCTTCGATGATGTAGCCGCAGTCTTCGGGGGTGCTCGAAGGGTAGATGGTGGTGGTGGCGCCGCCGGCGCAGAGGATCCCGACGTCGGCGAGCACCCACTCGTACCGGGTGCCGCAGAGAATCGCGACGCGTTCCTCGTTCTGCAGGCCCAGCGCCCGCAGCCCCATCGAGAGCTCACGGACGCTGACGCCGAAGTCCTTCCACGACACCGATTTCCAGGCTGCCCCGGCGGGGAAGCTGTAGGCCGTGCCCCCGGGCGTGGCGTTGATCCGGAAGTGGACCATCTCGGGGATCGTCTTGAAGTTCTGGCCGGCCATGGGGGGCTCCTTCGAGGGGAACGTTTACGGGCAGGACTTTACGGAGCAGCGCTCGGGGTGCAACCCATAAACACGTCGGGCGGCCTCTTTGCAGAAGCCGCCCGGGGCGAGCCTTGAAACAGCTTCGCGACTATTTGCGGGCGGCGGCCTCGGAGGCCTGCTTCTCTTTGTACTTCTTCATCATCTCTTCCTGCTCGTTCTTCGGCACCGCGAAGTACTTGGCGAACTCCATCGTGAACTCGCCCTTGCCCTGGGTGGCCGAGCGGAGGTCGGTGGAGTAGCCGAACATGTTGTTCAGCGGCACCTCGGCGACGGCGGTGAGGTACCCCTCAGCGTTCGACGTCTCGAGGATCGTGCCCCGGCGCTGGTTGAGCTGGCCGACGACCGAGCCCTGGAACTCCTCGGGGGCGGTGACCTCGACCTTCATGATCGGCTCGAGGATGACCGGCTTGGCGGCGGCGTAGCCTTCCCGGAAGCCCATCAGCGCGGCGGTCTTGAACGCCATTTCGGACGAGTCGACCGCGTGGAAGGCGCCGTCGTTGACGACGCAGCGGACGCCGGAGACCGGGAAGCCGATCAGCGAGCCCTTCTCGATCGCCATCTTGAAGCCCTTGTCGCAGGCGGGAATGAACTCGCGCGGAATCGCGCCGCCGGTGACGTCGTCGACGAACTCGTAGGTCTCCACCGAGTCGGTCGGGAGCGGCTCGAGGTAGCCGCAGACCCGGGCGAACTGGCCCGAGCCACCCGTCTGCTTCTTGTGGGTGTAATAGAACTCGCCCTTCTGGGTGATCGTCTCCCGGTAGGCGACCTGCGGCTTGCCGGCGATGACCTCGCACTGGTACTCGCGCTTCATCCGCTCGATGTAGATCTCGAGGTGGAGCTCGCCCATGCCGCTGATGATCGTCTGCGCCGACTCTTCGTCGCGGTGAACGCGGAAGGTCGGGTCTTCCTTGGTGAAGCGGTTGAGCGCCTTGGAGAAGTTGGCGGTGGCGGCGCGCTCCTTCGGGGCAACGGCGAGCGAGATCACCGCGTCCGGCACGTGCATCGAGGTCATCGTCACCTGGATCTCGCCGTCGGTGAAGGTGTCGCCCGAGGCGCACTCGACGCCGAAGAGCGCGACGATGTCGCCGGCCCGGGCGGTCTCGATGTCCTTCATCTCGTTGCTGTGCATCCGGACGATGCGGGGGATCTTCAACCGCTTCAGCTGGTTGCTGACGTTGACGATGAAGTCGCCCTTGCTGATCTGCCCCTGGTAGCAGCGCATGTACGTCAGCTGCCCGTAGCGGCCGTCTTCGAGCTTGAACGCGAGCCCGACGAACGGCTTCTTGAAGTCGTGGATGAGGACGACCTTCTCCTCGTTGTTCTTCTGGTCGTGGGCGATGTTCTCCACTTCCATCGGGTTGGGCAGGTAGTCGCAGATCCCGTCGAGCAGGGTCTGGATCGCCTTGTTCTTGTAGGCCGACCCGCACATCACCGGCGTCATCTTCAGCGCGATGGTGGCGCGGCGAATCGCCGCCTTGAGCTCTTCGTTGGTCACCGGCTGATCGGCGATGAACTTCTCGGCCAGGGTGTCGTCGACGTCGGCGACGAGGGTAATGATCTCCTGCCGCGCCTCCTTCACCTGGTCCAGGTACTCGGCGGGCACTGGCTCGGTGCGTACGATCTCGCCCTTCTCGCCGTCGAAGTAGAAGGCCTTGCCCTCGATCGGGTCGATCACGCCCTGGAAGCGATCCTCGGCGCCGATCGGCACCTGGAGCGGCACCGGGTGGTGGCCGAGCTTTTCCTTGAGCATCTGGGCGACGCGGCGGTAGTTGGCGCCGGCGCGGTCCATCTTGTTGATGAAGGCGATGCGCGGGACCTTGTAGCGCTTCATCTGCCGGTCGACGGTGATCGACTGGGACTGCACGCCGGCGACCGAGTCGAGCACGAGGATCGCGCCGTCGAGGACGCGCAGCGAGCGCTCGACCTCGATGGTGAAGTCGACGTGCCCGGGGGTGTCGATGATGTTGATGTTGAAGTCCTTCCACTCCGCGTAGGTCGCCGCGGACTGGATGGTGATCCCCTTCTCGCGCTCGAGGTCCATCGAGTCCATCTTCGCGCCGACGCCGTCCTTGCCGCGGACCTCGTGGATCTCGTGAATCCGGCCCGTGTAGAACAGGAACCGCTCGGTCAAGGTCGTCTTGCCCGAGTCGATGTGAGCCGAGATGCCAATGTTGCGGATGCGTTCGAGGGGAAACTGAGCCATGTTCGGTGGGCGTCTTTTGGTAGCGAAATTGCTTTGTTAACGCGCGCGGCCACATACCCAAGTCCCGCCCGCATGGGAAGTGTGGACGCTCGACATGTCTGACCCTGGCGAACCAGCCGCGATGCCGCCCCTGCCGACGTTTGGCCCGGCGGAAAAGGTCTGCGGCAACTGCAAGCTGTGGTCGGCGATCTCCCTCGATTCGGCGCGGGGTTGGGTGGGCGAGTGCCGGGTGCAAGCCGCCCGGGGCCTGTTCGTGCCGAGCGCGCCCATCTGCGACGCCTTTGCCCCCCGGGGCGGGGTGAGCCCCCCCAGGGCCGCGGTCGAGCCCGAGCGGCAGAAGCGGCTGAAGAACATTGCCCCGGTGTTGGTCCGCCGGCGGGACGACGGAACCGCGGCGCTCCCGATGCAGACCCAGGTGGTCTCGGCGCGGGGCGACGAGCAGGTAGATTTTGGAGAGGGATCGACAATGACGCGAGCCGAGCTGATGGACATCTTCCTCGAGGCGACCGGGCAGGCCGAGGTGCCGCTGGCGCCGAAGTGGGAAGGCGGGGTGGTGCAGATGGTGCCGAAGGACGGCCAGGCAAAGGAGTTCCCCATCGACTCGCTCTTCCACAAGGTGGTGATGGTGCGCGACCGGCTGCGGACGTTGGAACAGAAGCTCAACGCCCACCCGAAGCTCACCGACGCGGAGAAGGTGGAGATGCAGCAGTACGTCACCCGCTGCTACGGCTCGCTCACCACCTTCAACGTCCTCTTCAAGGACAAGAACGACCAGTTCACCGGCCAGAAGGGCGAAGACTGAAACCTAACTAAGGCCGGGTGAGCTCGAAGCGGACGACGCCTGGCGCGGAGCCGGGGCTCTCCATCAGCTCGAAGCCGCACTTCTTCAGCACGCCGATCGACGGGGCGAGGCCGGGCAGGGTCTCGGCGATCACCCGCCGCACCGAAGGCACTGCCAGGGCGTGGGAGACGAGGCCCTTGACCGCCTCGGTGGCAAAGCCCTTGCGCTGCTGGTCGGAGACGATCGCGTAGCCGAGCTCGACGGTCCCGTCGGCGCTGGGGGGGCCTTTGTAGCCGACGGTGCCGATCAGCAGGCGCCCCTGCTTGAGGATCACCAGGTGGAGCCACCACCCAGCCTGCGCGGTGCCCCGCGCGATCTGGTCGACGGCGAACTGAAAGCTTTCCGGGTCGTTGTAGTCCGGCGGCCAGGACGCGGGGACGGTGGCGTCGATCGCGGCGGCGAGCGCTTCCCGGCCCGCGAGCGCGGCACGGCCCATTTCGACGGTGGCGGGGATGAGCTCGAGGCGCTCGGTTCGGATCACCCGGTCACGATACGCACGTTGAAGTCCGCAGTCTTCAACGATCAGTTCAATCTCAGCCGGCCCTCTTCAATTGCCCGTTGCGCTGCATCGCCTCGACCAGCCGGGCGCGGCCCCGGTTGAGCGCGCTCTTCACCGTCCCCTCGGGCAGCTGGAGCAGCCGGGCGATCTCCGGGTAGCTGAAGCCGCGCAGCTCCCTCAAGGTGAGCACCAGCTGGTGCTGCTCCGACAGCTGGGCCAGCCCTTTGAGGAACATCTCGTGGCGCTCGTCTCCGAGCAGCGCCTCCTCTGGACCTTCCTCTTGCTCGGGGTGCTGCTCGAGCTTCGACCGCCGCTTGCGGGCCCGCAGGCAGTTGATGCTGGAGTTGACGAGGATCCGGTGGAGCCAGGTGCTGCAGGCGGCCTTGCCGTCGAAGCGGAAGTTCTGAGAGTAGAGGCGGACGAAGACCTCCTGCACCACGTCCTCGGCTTCGTCGGCGTCCTGGAGGATCCGCCGCGCGATCGCGAGGGCCCGCCGGCGGTGCTGCTCGTACATCTGGGCAATCGGGGGGAGTGTGGCCGGTGCGTCCATCCTTCTTCAACGCGCGCCCCCCACTTCCGATCTACTCGTCCTGGGCGCCGGTAAGTCCCCAGTCTTTCAAGCGCTTGAAGAGCGTCGACCGGGCGACCCCGAGCTCCTTCGCCACCCGCTCGCGGTTGTCCTTGAAGCGCTTGAGGTACAGCTCGACGATCTTCTGTTCGACCGACTCGAGCATCTGGGCCAGCGTCGTGCCCGGCGGAAACTCGGGGATGGGAATGTCGCGATCCTCGACCGATTGCACGTCGAACGTCAGGTCGGTGGAGTCGATCATCGCCCCTTTGCGCAACAGCAGCGCGCGGTGAATCACGTTGCGCAGCTCGCGGATGTTGCCCGGCCAGCTGTGGGCTTGCAGCCGCTGCAACGCCGCCGGGGTCATCCGCACCAACTGGGCCTTGGGAGAGAACTGCTTGAGGAAGTGCTCGGCGAGGTTGCCCAGGTCGCTCATTCGGCTGCGCAGCGGCGGCAGGTGCAGGGGGATGACACACAGCCGGTAGTAGAGGTCTTCGCGGAAGGCGCCCTGCTTGGTGGCGCCGAGCAGGTCGCGGTTGGTGGCGGCGACGATCCGCACATCGACGTTGATCGGCTTGCTCGCGCCGACGCGCTTGATCTCCCCGGACTCGAGCGCCCGCAGCAGCTTCGCCTGCAGATCCAGCGGCAGCTCGCCGATCTCGTCGAGGAACAGCGTGCCGCCGTCGGCTTCCTCGAAGGCGCCCTTGCGCGCCATTGCCGCGCCAGTGAACGC
>JAYVRT010000425.1:0-5953 GCA_043776025.1 Archangiaceae bacterium
AGGTGGTCGCGCAGCAGGCCCGCGACCAACCCGCCGATGATGTTGATCCCGGTGATCACCAGGCCCGCGACGGCGTCTCCGCGGACGAACTTGCTCGCGCCGTCCATCGCGCCGAAGAACTCCGTCTCGTGCTCCAGCGTCTGCCGGCGGGCGCGCGCCTCGCGGTCGTTGACGATCCCTGCGGCGAGGTCGGAGTCGATCGCCATCTGCTTTCCCGGCAGGGCGTCGAGGGTGAAGCGGGCCGCAACCTCGGAGACGCGGCCGGAGCCCTTGGTGATCACCGCGAAGTTCACCACGAGCAGGATGAGGAAGATCACCGCGCCGACGATCAGGCTGCCGCCGACCGCGAACTTGCCGAAGGTCTCGATCACGTGGCCCGCCGCGCCCGCGCCCTCTCCGCCCTTGAGCAGGATCAGCCGGGTGGTGGCGACGTTGAGGCTCAGCCGGAAGAGGGTGACGATCAGCAGCACCGACGGAAACACCGAGAAGTCGAGCGGGCGCTTGAGCCCGAGCGCCACCAACAGCATCAAGATCGACATCGCGACGTTGAGCGCGAGTAGCAGGTCGAGCGCGAACGCCGGCATCGGCACCACGAGGATTCCCAACACCCCCAGCACGCCCACCGCGAGGAACGCCTCGGCGGGAATCTTTGCGGCGCCAGCGGCCTCGGCGCTCACCGGATCACCTGGGCTCGTTCCGATCTGGCTTCTGCGTGCGTCATCATGGGCATGGGGCTCGACTGCCCAGGGGGGCAGTGCAAAGCCCAGACCCGGCGCGGGCGCGTCGACAGTCAGAACTTTGACGCTCGCTCAACCCAGGCAGCCAACGAGCACGGCCCTTTGGCCGACCCGCGGCGGTCGAATGGGTGGCGCCCGTGCGTCAGCCGCTCGACGCGCCACGGTGCCTTCCTCAAGGGGGTGGGCCGAGAACCCACCCGGCGTGGCGCGGGCCGATATAGTCGTGCGCCGTGGCGAAGACGTTGAGGCTGGCCGGCGCGGGGACCCAGATGCGGGTGGACCACGCCACCGGACGCCTGCGGGCGCGCGACTACTTCCTCACAGTGGTCTCGGGGCCGGACGCGGGCGCTTCTGCCGCCGTCGAAGGGCGCACTGTGGTCGGCACCCACTCGGAGGCCGGGTTGAGCTTGACCGACTCCGCCGTGTCCAATGAACACCTCGAGCTGTTGCCGCTGGCCGACGGGGTCCGGGTGCGTGATCTCGGGTCGACCAACGGGACGTTCATCCAGGGCGCGCGGATCCAGGAGGCGCTGCTGGAGGAGGAGGCGACGGTGAAGGTCGGCCGGACGCTGATCCGGATCGCGATCCTCGAAGAAGACCTCGGCTTGCCGGAAGGGCCGGCCAACCTCGAGGGGGTGATCGGCTCGAGCCGCCCGATGCGTCGCCTGTTCGGGATGTTGGCCAAGGTCGCTCCCACGACGTCGCCGGTGGTGCTTGGGGGTGAGACGGGCACCGGCAAAGAGGTCCTCGCGCGCGCGATTCACCGCCGATCGTCGCGCGCCGCGGGACCCTTCGTCGTCTTCGATTGCGGGGCGGTCACTCCCAACCTGATCGAGAGCCAGCTGTTCGGGCACGTGAAGGGCGCCTTCACCGGGGCGAGCGCGGACCGGATCGGGGCCTTCGTCGAGGCCGATCACGGGACGCTGTTCCTCGACGAGATCGGCGAGCTGCAGCTCGAGCTTCAGCCGAAGCTGCTCCGCGCGCTCGAGGAGGGCGTGGTGCGGGCCGTCGGCAGCGAGAGCACCCGGCGGGTAGATGTCCGGATCATCGCCGCCACCCACCGCGACCTGCAGGCCGAGATCGCCGCCGGCCGTTTTCGCCAGGACCTCTTCTTTCGCCTCTGCGTGGTGCTGCTCCAGGTGCCCGCCTTGCGGACGCGGCTCGAGGACCTTCCCGAGCTCGTCGATCACTTCGTCAGCCAACACGCCGCGACCGGCTTCAAGCTCTCCCCCGCGCTGCTGGCGAAGCTCGCCGCCTACGACTGGCCGGGGAACGTGCGCGAACTTCGCAACGTCGTCGCACGGGCGCTGATCGATGAGCCGATCGCCCTCGGCGCGGATCGTGCCCCCTCCGAGCGCGGTCGCGGGAAGTCAGACGTCTCGGTCGATCTCCCCTTCAAGGCCGCGAAGGAACGGCTCGTCGAAGGCTTCACCCGGGACTACCTCGAAGCGCTGCTGCTCAAGCACGACGGCAACATCACCCACGCGGCCAGGGCCGCTGGAATCGCCCGGGCGCACCTGCACAAGCTGGTGGAGAAATACGGCCTCCGGGCCACTTGAAGCCATGGCGGGCGCCTTACGTTGGACTGAGCGCGCACCGGTGTCAGCTCGATGCGACGGTGGGGCGCAAAGAAAGCGGCCGTCGAATCAGGCGGTTGTGACCGACGGCGGCTGGCCTCTGCCTTGCGATAGCGGGGCGCATGAACCGAACCCATGCAGTGCTCTGCCTCCTGGTTTTTGCAGCGTGTGCCGTTCCTCCTTCCGACTCGCCCAACGGCGCGCGGAGCGTCTCCGGGCAACTGACGATGAAGTCGTTCCGGTCGCTCGACAACCCGGTGGTGATCGCCCAGACCCAGACCGGCAAGCGCCTGGCTGCTCCGCTCGCCCAGACCGGCGCGTTCGCGCTCTCGGTGCCGGTGGGTGAAGTCGTCAAGCTCACCGTGGCCAACACGGTCGCGAGAGGATCGCTGCGCGAGATCTCGACGATCAAGTGGCCGGGCGTCTGGCAGCGGGTCGGCGCCGGGGCTCCGATCATGCTCGGCGGCGTTCGCGCCAAGGGCTCAGCGGCTTCGACCGCCGCGGACGGCGGCTCCTCCTCCGGGCATGGAGGACACGACTCGGACGACGGCGACGATCATGACGGGGACCACGGCGGCGACTGCAAGGATGGCGGCAGCGATCACGATGGAACTCGCGACGGCGGCCTGGAAGACGACGATGACGACGACTGCGCCGGCGTCAGCTGCGAGAAGGCCGAGGTCTGCGAGGAGTCGGACGCCGCCGAGGCCGACTGCGATCACGACGACTTTGACGGCGTCACCGCGGCCTCGAGCGCGCCGGCCTCGGCGACCTGCACCCCCCCGGCTGCTCCCGTGACGCCGCTGACCCCGATCACCACCACCACCCCGAACCCGGTCGGCACTCCGCCGCGACCGTGCACCGTCAACGCGGACTGCGCCGCGGGTCAGGCGTGCTTCCAGTCGGTTTGCGTCGCGCTCAACTAACAGCGCGGCCGCCGAATCGTAGCGGCGTTTGCTGCTAAGTCGCCGGACCGGTGCCCCCTCGCCGCTTCGCCGGAGTCGACCGATGGCGAGGCTGATCCGCAGGGCGCTGGTGCTGGGCTGGCTCGCGCTGGCGGCCCCTCCGGCGGTGCTGGCGTTGACCCTGTTGTTCGAGGCGGCGACCTGGCGGGGACATTTCTTCGCGGCGACCGCGCTCGGCCTGCTCGCGCTGCCGCCGTACTGGATCTGGGCCGCGGGGGGACGAGGGAAGGTGCTCGCCACGGGCCTCGAGCTGCTGCTGATTTCCGCGCTCGGCGCGTCGGCTCCACGGCTCCCCGCCTTCGAAGGGCAGGTCGGCCTGTCGCAGGTTGGCGGCGGCGGCCGGATCTCGCTGTTCGCCTGGCTCCCCGAGCTGGATCAGATGGTGCTCGGCAGCTGGCCGCTTCAGCTCGTGGACTCCGCCCTTGATCGGCCCCACGCCGCGCGGCTTCGGACGCTGCTCCCCGGGGTCTATGGAGATCTGCGGTTGGTCGGCTCCACGCTGGGTGACGCGCTCGCCGACCTCTCCGGCCACACCTACGTGATCGTGCCGGCTCACGCCGCGACGGAACGCCTGCCGCTGCTCATCTACCTCCACGGCAGCGGCGGCAGCTTCCTCGCTTACCAGGCGCTGCTGCGGCAGTGGGCCGAGGCAGGGCGCTTCGTCGTCGTCAGCCCGTCGTTTGGGATCGGCAACTGGCAGAACGACGGCGGCCTGGAGACGATCGAGGCGGCGCGGACGTTCGCCGAGGCGTCGCTGCCGGTGGACCCCAGGCGTGTCGCCCTGATGGGGCTCTCCAACGGAGGCCGCGGGGTGACCCGCATCGTCGCGGCCGACACCGCTCGCCGGTGGCCGGTGATCATCGCGCTGTCCGCGGTGATCGAGACGAACTTGCTGACCGACGAATGGTCGGGCCGCGAGGTGTTGCTGCTCCATGGAGAGACCGACGAACGGATCGACTTCGAGTACTTCCAGTCCTTCGCCGACGAGCTCGAGAGGAGGAAGGCGGTCGTCGAACGTCACAGCTGGCCCGCCGAGGATCACTTCCTCTGGTTCTCGAAGCCCGGCCAGCTGCAGGCGGTGGCGGTGCCGTGGCTCGCCGCGAAGTGGGGCGCCGCCAGACGCTGACTACGCCGCCCGCGCCGGGGTGCGCCCGCTGACCCGGTAGACGAACGCGAGGATCGCCGCGACGGCTTTGTACGTCTCGGCCGGCACGCTGCCGCCGATCTTCACCCGCTTGTAGAGCATCCGCGCCAGCGGAATGTTCTCCACGATCGGGATTCCGTTCGCCAGCGCGAGCTCGCGCATGATCTCCGCCAGCTGCCCCTTGCCCTTGGCGATCACCCGCGGCGCTTTTCCTTCTTCCTTCCGGTAACGAATCGCCACCGCGACGTGCGTCGGGTTGACCACCACCGCGTCGGCGCGCGGCACCTCGACCGTCGCCCGTCCCTTGGCGCGCTCGCGGGCGCGGCGGCGGCGGCGGCCCTTGAGCATCGGGTCGCCTTCTTCTTCCCGGTGCTCCCGCTTCGCCTCCCCGCGGGTCATCTTCAGCTTCGAGGTGAAGCGAAGGCGGGTGAGCGCCAGCTCCAGTCCCGCGAGCAGCCCGAGCGCGACGCAGACCCGGATTCCTGTCTTGAGCAGTGGCCCGAAGAGTGCCCCCAGCTGAGACACCGGGTCCACTGTCACCAGCGCGGGAAGCGAGAGCAGGTCGGCGCGCAGCGCGAGCCAGCCGACTGTCGCCACCACCAGCAGCTTCCCCACCGCCAGCGCGAGGTCGACCCAGAAGTCCTTGCTCAGCAGTCGGGTGAGCTTCCCCTGGTGCAGCCGTTCTAGGGTAGGCAGCGCGAGGTGAGGCCAGAAGCCGCCCTGGGTTTGAATGACGACCGCGAGCGTCGGGCCGATCGCGGCGGCCGCGCACACCGCCAGCGCCCAGAACGCCGCGTATCCGGCCGCGCTGGGGATCGTCGGCGCGGCGTGGTCGCCCGCCTGCCTCAGCGCGCTGCCGACTACCGCCACCAGGGCATCGCGCAGCTTGAGCCCCACGGCGCTGAGCGCGATCAGCCCGCTGGCGAGTCCGGCGACCATCACCGCGTCCCGGCCAATGGGAAGGCGGCCCTCCTCCTGCGCCTCGTGGAGCCTGCGCTGGCTGATCAGGTCGGTCTTCTGGTCGTCGCTCTCTTCCGCCATCGCGCCGGCCCTCTAGCCGCGGGTGAAGGCCTCGACCGCCGCACGCGCCGCCACCGCGGCTAACGAGGGAGTCAGCAGGTACAGCGCGCCGCCACCAGCGACGATCGTCACCGAGAACCCAACGCTGGCGACGTTGACCTGCGGTGCGGCGCGGCCGATCAGTGCCATCACCCCGTGCCCGAAGGTGATCGCCACCAGCAGCGGAAACGCGAGCCGCACCGTGAGCGCGCACCCACCGATGATCTGCAGCACCAGGCCCTGGCAGAGGCGGCTCCACTCCAGCGTGCCTCCAACGGGTGCGCTCAGCAGAGACTGGCAGAACCAGGCGATCGCCTCACGGTGGATCCCCGCGGCGACCGCGAGCCCGAGCGCGACGAGGTGGAGCAGTTGCCCGATCGCCGTCGACTCCGCGCCGTTGATCGGGTCGAGCAGGGCGCCGTAGCCGAGCCCCATCGAGAGGCTCGCCAGCTGGCCGGCCGCCATCGCCGC
>JAYVRT010000426.1:0-5952 GCA_043776025.1 Archangiaceae bacterium
CGCGAGCTCTCGGTGCGCTTCCGGATCGACGGCGAGCTGCAGGAGATCATCAAGCCGCCCAAGCGCTACCAGAGCAGCATCCTCTCGCGCGTGAAGATCATGGCGTCGCTGAACATCGCCGAGAAGCGGCTGCCCCAGGACGGCCGGATCCGGATCAAGCTCGCCGGCCGCGACATCGACATCCGGGTCTCCTGCATCCCCGTCACCCACGGCGAGCGGATCGTGATGCGTCTGCTCGACAAGAACGCGGTGCTCCTGGACCTCGCCGAGATCGGGATGAACCCCGACATCCTCGAGAACGTCGACAAGCTGATTCACCGCCCGCACGGGATCGTGCTCGTCACCGGCCCCACCGGCTCGGGCAAGACGACCACGCTCTACGGCGCGCTGTCGCGGATCAACACCCCCGACCTCAACATCCTCACCGTCGAAGACCCGGTCGAGTACCAGCTCAAAGGCATCGGCCAGATGGCGATCCAGCCGAAGATCGGGCTGACCTTCGCCGCGGGGATGCGCAGCTTCCTCCGCCAGGATCCGGACATCATCATGGTCGGCGAGATCCGCGACAAGGAGACGGCGCAGATCGCGATCGAGGCCTCGCTCACCGGTCACCTCGTCTTCTCCACCGTCCACACCAACGACTCCGCGGGCGCCGTCACCCGGCTGGTGGAGATGGGCATCGAGCCCTTCCTCGTCGCCAGCTCGTTGACCGGGGTGCTCGCCCAGCGCCTGGTGCGCCGGGTCTGCAAGGAGTGCAGGGTGAAATACACCCCCACCGACGAGGAGCTGGCCAAGCTGGGGATGAACCGCGAGCGCTTCAAGGCGCTCGGCGGCGGTGACGTCTACCGCGCCGAGGGCTGCGCCGCCTGCGGAAAGAACGGCTACCGCGGCCGCACCGGGCTCTACGAGCTGCTGCTGGTGGACGACGACATCCGCCAGCTGGTGCTGAAGAACGTCGACTCGGGCACGATCAAGAAGCGGGCGATGGAGAAGGGGATGCTGTCCCTGCTCGACGACGGCGCGCTGAAGATCGCCAACGGCGAGACCACGATCGCCGAGGTCCTCAGCGTCACCCAGGAGGACATGTAATCCGCCATGGCCGTCTTCGAATACAGAGGCCTCAACGAGGCGGGCAAGGCGGTCACCGGCCTCAAAGAGGCGGACAACCCGAAGACGTTGCGGGGCGTGCTGCGCAAAGACGGCATCTTCCTCACCGACGTGCTCGGCCAGGCCGACGCGGCGGGGAAGAAGGTCAAGGGCGCGGTCGGCAAGGCGCTCAACCAGGACGTCAACCTGCGGCGGTGGAGCGGCGGGCGGATCACCACCGACGACATCGCGATCATGACCCGCCAGCTGGCGACCCTGCTCGGCGCCGGGGTGACGCTGGTCGAGGCGCTCACCGCGCTGGTGGACCAGGTGGAGAAGGAGAAGCTGAAGCGGGTGCTCTCCGACACCAAGCAGAAGGTCAACGAGGGCAGCTCTCTGGCGGACGCGCTCCAGATCCACTCGAAGATCTTTGGCAGCCTCTACGTGAACATGATCCGCGCCGGCGAGCACTCGGGCGCGCTCGACGCGGTGCTGCTGCGGCTCGCCGAGTTCACCGAGGGCCAGTCGCGGCTGAAGCAGAAGGTCGTGGGCACGATGATGTACCCGCTGATCATGAGCTTCGTCGGCGGCGGCGTGCTGGTGCTGCTGATGACGGTGGTGGTGCCGAAGGTGACCAAGGTCTTCGACGACATGAAGGTCACCCTGCCCTGGACCACCCGGTTCCTGATCTTCGCGTCGAACTCGCTGCAGAACTACTGGTTCATTTTTCTCCCGGTGATCATCGGGACGATCACCGGCTTCATCTTCTGGACCCGCAGCGCCAAGGGGAAGCCGGTGTGGGATCGCCTGTTGCTCAAGGTGCCGGTGTTCGGCGGCCTGGTGCGGATGCTCTCGGTGGCGCGCTTCACCCGGACCCTGGCGACGCTGCTCAAGTCGGGCGTGCCGCTGCTGACGGCGATGGACATCGTCCGCAACGTCGTGACCAACAGCGTGCTCGCCGACGTGATCGACAAAGCGAAGCACGCGATCTCCGAGGGAGAGAGCATCGCCGCGCCGCTGAAGAAGTCGGGCGAATTTCCGCCGCTCGTCTACCACATGATCGCGATCGGCGAGAAAAGCGGCCAGCTCGAGGACATGCTGGTCAACGTCTCGGAGAGCTACGAGTCGCAGGTCAACGTCCGCATCGGGGCGCTCACCAGCCTGCTCGAGCCGCTGATGATCGTCGGGATGGGCGGAGTGATCGCCTTCGTCGCCTTCAGCATCCTGATGCCAATCTTGCAGATGAACTCGAGCATCAAATGACAACCCGACCCTTCCCCGACGACAAGCCGCAGCTCGATCGCTGGATCGTCCGGCTCACCACTGCCGCGCTGCTCGCCCTTGCCGCGGGACTGCTCGGCACGGGCATTGCGTTCTATCTATTTTGAAGGAGCCACCATGAACCGCCGCCTCAAGACCCTGAACCGAAGACTCCGCCGCGCCGCCCGCCGGGGCATGACCCTGATCGAGATCATCGTGGTGATCGCGATCATCGCCCTGCTCACCTCCGCCGTCGCCGTCGCGGTGATCCCCGCGCTCGAGCAGGCCAAGCGCGACCGCGCCAAGGGCATCGACATCCCCGCGATCAAGCAGGCGCTCGACACCTACTACGCGAAGAAGGGCAAGTACCCGGACACCGGCCTGGGCTTCAAAGGCCTGGTCGACACCCAGGTGATGGACAAGGTCCCGATGGACCCCTGGGACCACGAGTATCAATACCTGCTCGAGGGCGGCAAGCCGGTGATCAAGACCTTCGGCAAAGACGGGCAGGAAGGCGGCGACGACGACATCTCGAGCAAGGACGCTCCCGACAAGAAATGAGCGAGGACCGGAACCAGCCGCCGAAAGAGGGCGAACAGACGCGGGGGCTCAGCCCCGCGGCGATCGGCCTCTCGCTCGGCGCGGCGACGGTGGTGTGGATGATCGTCCGGTTCATCGGCCAGCTGGGGCTCCCGTGAGCGCCCGCGCCCGCGGCTTCACGATGATCGAGATGGTGGTCTCGCTGGCGATCATCGCGGTGCTCTTCGCCGCGGTGGTGATCGGCGTCGGGGCGCTCACCGGGGCGAAGGCGAAGGAAGCGACCACCGAGCTGACCGGGGTGATCCGTTCGCTCTACGACACCGCCAACCTCACCGGGAAGACCTGCCGGCTGGTCTTCGAGCTCCCCGGCGACAAGGACAAGGAGGCCGACACCCCGGTGAAGTACCACGCGGAGTGCGCCAAGTCGGCGCTCACCGCCACCAAGAACCGGGACGAAGAGCAGAAGGATGCCAGTGGCGAACGGAAGAAGAAGAAAGACAAGCTCGCCGACGACGACAAGCGCTTCCGCCGTTCGGACGCCGACGGCGCTCCGACGGTGCAGGAGCTGATGGCCCGGGAGAAGAACCGGGTCGAAGAGGCGGCGAAGTTCTCCACCTTCACCGACAACCAGATCCCCGAGCGGACCCTGCCCGACGCGGTCCGCGTCTGGGTGTGGACCAAGTCGCTGCGCGAGCCGACCCGGCACGGCACCGCCTACCTCTACTTCTTCCCCCAGGGCTTCACCGAGCGGGCGCAGGTCTACCTCGGCCAGGGCAAGAACGTCTGGACGCTGTCGGTCTCTCCGCTGACCGGCAAGGTCGCGACCGCCGCCGAAGAGCTCGAGGTGCCGCGCTCATGAGGGCCCGAGGCTTCACCCTGCTCGAGGTGATCATCGCGATGGCGATCCTCGGGGTGTCGCTGACGGCGATCTTCCAGATCTCGTCGCAGGCGATCTACGCCCACGTCTACGCGAAGAAGCTCACCGTCGCGACGCTGCTCGCCCGCTCGAAGATGGTCGACCTCGAGCAGGAGATGTTCGACAAGGGCTTCCAGCTCGACGACGACGAGCAGGCGGGCGACTTCTCGGACGACGGCTGGGCCAGCTTCAAGTGGCGCGCGAAGATCGTCGCCCCGAAGACCAACGGCCTGACGCCCGACCAGTTGATCGGCGCGCTCTTCAACCTGCCGATGGGCGGCGGGCTGCCCGGCGGCAACGACCCGGCGAACGCGGGCGGCATCGGGGCGCTGGCGGGGCTGCTCGGTGGGGGCAAGCCGCCTCCGGGCGCTCCGCCGTCCAGTGACCCCAAGGGGGGCATCCTCGGCGCGCTCGGGCCGGCGGCGGGCATGGCCCAGGGCCAGTTCCAGCAGCTGATCGACACCCTGCAGAAGTCGGTGCGCGAGGTGCACCTGACCGTCAGCTGGAAGGAAGGGAAGATCACCGAGAGCTTGGATCTGGTCACCCACGTCGTCTCCCTCGGGCCGGGCAGCGACCGCAACGGCGGCGCCGGCGCGGGCCAGGCCAGCGCGCCGGGCGCGGCCGGCGGCAACTGGGTGCGCGCCGACAACGGGATGCCAGTGCCCAACGCCCAGCCGGGCAGCAACGGCACGATGGTCGACCCCAGCGACAACACCACCGTCATCCCCGCCGAGCAGTTCGCCGCGCGCAACGGCGGCGGCGGCAACGCGGCAGGCCTGCTCAACGGCCTGCCGGGCTTCCAGGGCAGCGGCACGGCCAACAAGTTCCTCGGCCAGGGCACAGGGCAGATCAACCTGCCGATTCAGCGGCTGCCGCTGCCGGTCAACCGGGGGTTCCCGCAGTGAAGCGCTCGAGCCACGGCTTCACCCTGATGGAGATCGTGATCGCGATCGCGATCACCTCCTTCATCGGCCTGGCGATCGGCATCGCCTTCAACAACACGATCAAGGCGAAGGAGACGATCGAGGCCACCTCCGAGCGCTACCGGATGCTGCGCACCGCGATGGCCCGCATGACGCGGGAGATCGGCGCGGCGTACCTGTCCGACCGGTACGACTCGAAGCGCTACCGCGACGCCTACGACCGCCCGACCAACTTCGTCGGCGCGAAGGAGAAGCTGATGTTCACCTCGCTGGCGCACCAGCGGCTCTACTCCGACGCCAAGGAGAGCGACCAGATGGTGGTCGAGTACTCGGTGAAGAACGCCACCGAGAAGGGCGTGCGCGACCGCTACGACCTGTTCCGCCGGGAGAAGGTGGTGCTCGAGGAACAGATGGAGCGCGGCGGCACCGAGGACGTGCTCTTCGAGGGCGCGAAGAAGATCGAGTTCCAGTACTGGAACAGCGACCGCAAGCAGTGGGACGACGAGTGGGACACCCGCCGCTCGGAGAAGAAGACGATCCTCCCCACCCGGGTGAAGATCATCCTCACCGCGATCGACGAGAACGGGAAAGAGGTCAAGTACATGACCCAGGCGCGGATCATGCTCAACACCGAGATGCCGAGGTTCTAGATGAAGAAGACCCCGGCCAAACGGAAGGCAGAGCAAGGCGTGGCGCTGCTGATGGTGCTCGTCGGCCTCGCGGTGCTGGGGCTGGTGGCGAATGAGATCCGCTACAACTCGATCGTCGAGATCCGGCTGGCGACCAACCAGCGCGACGACCTGCGCGCCTACTACCTGGCGAAGAGCGGCATCGGCCTCTCGCGGCTGATGCTGCGGTTCCAGAAGCAGATGGACGGGGTGCAGATCCCCAACATCGCGGGCATGCTCGGCGGGCTGATGGGCGCCGCGGCGGGGGGCGACCCCAAGGCGCTGCTCGACGCAGCCAAGGGCGCCCTCGGGGGCGCGGGCGGCGCGGCCCCGGCGGCGACGATGTCGCTGCAGCTTTGGCGAATGGCGAAGATCGACTGCCACATGCTGCAGATGATGGTGCCCGAGGAAGACCCGAAGAAGGGCGGCCTGGGGCCGAAGCCCCCCAGCAGCAAGAAATTCGCCTTCGACGACGAGAACCCCGAGCTCGCCCAGGCGCAGGGCAAGCGGCAGTTCGGCGGCTTCGAAGGCTGCTTCGACACCGTGCTCTCCGACGAAG
>JAYVRT010000427.1:0-5949 GCA_043776025.1 Archangiaceae bacterium
CCCACGCCAGAGCCGCCGCCCACGCCAGAGCCGCCGCCGACGCCCGACCCGCCACCGACGCCAGAGCCGCCACCGACGCCAGAGCCGCCGCCCACGCCAGAGCCGCCGCCCACGCCAGAGCCGCCGCCGTTACCACCGCCCGCGTTTCCGCCGTTGCCACCGCCGGTGGCGCAATGATTTCTGGCGCAGTAGTCGTCGTTGGACTTCTGGAAGTCGATGCAGCTGGCAAGCGCCAGCAGCGCGCCGCCGATGAGAATGACTCGAAGACGGGTCACGGGAACTCTCCAGAGAAGGCGGCGCCCGCCATGTTCGGCCCGGCGATCACCGAGACCGAGGTGCCGCCCTTGATCGGCAGAAAGAACATCGTTGCGGCAGCGGCGACAGCCGCAATGCCGACGCCGCCCAGAACAAAGCCAAGCGTCTGATCGAGGCTGCCCGAACTCTTCGCAGCCGAGCGCACCGCCGGATCAAGCAAGGCCTTGTCGTTGCTCGTAAAGCGGCCATTGGTGCTGATCGCCAGGCCGTAGAAGACGCCACCACCGATCAGCAGCGCTGCGCCGGCAGCCGCGGGGATCCAGGCCTTGCCGCGCAGCGCATGATCCGACGGCGCCTGAGCGACGACGGCGGGTGGAGGCGTAGGGGGGGGCTCACCGGCGGTGGTGGTGCTCGTCGCGGTCTCCGCCGGCTTCGTCTCTCCAGGCTTGGTCTCGCCGGGCTTGGAGGCGGCGGTGCTGGTGCCAGAGCCCGCTTTGAGGGCGACCGACAGCTCCATCGACTTGTCGGCCGGCATCACGAACGCCTTCTCCACCGACTCGAACCCGTCCTTGGTCAGCGTCAGGGAGTGGTTGCCAGGCTTGAGCTCGGTCGAGCTGGGCGTCTGACCGTATTTCTTCCCGTCGACGGTGACGGCCGCTCCCGCGGGATCGCTGTAGACGATCACCTGCTGGACCCCCTGGTCCTTCAGGCGCTGCTCGAGGTTCACGATCGCCTCGGTGACGGTGTCCTTGTCCTTCGCGTCGGGCATCGCCTTGAGGTAGTCGCGGTAGTTGCGCAACGCCTTGGGGAGCTCCGACAGCTGCTCGTAGCAACGGCCGATGTTGAAGAAGATCGAGGGGTGCGGCTTGAGGCGGTAGGCCTCCTCGAACTTCCCGATCGCCTCGGTGTACTTGGCCTGCTTGTAGAGCTTCTGGGCCGCCTGAAAGGCTGCCTTCGCCTTGGCGGCGTCGCCCTCGTCTGCGGGCGCAGGCGCGGCGGTTGAGATGATGAGTACGAGTGCAGTTGCCGCGATCATGCGATTCCCCGGGCGCCAGCGAGCCGACGCACGGTACCAGAAGTTGCCGGCCCTGATGCTACTTCAGTACGGGTTGTCCTGCAGATCTTTACCCTGATCTTTGCCCTGGTTGCCGTACGGATCGTCGAGGAGCTCCTTGCTCTTCTTTCCCGGCGGCTTCTTCGCCTTGCCCGGATCGTCCGCGGGAGCAGCCACCGCGGCTGCCCCGCCCGCCTTCCGCAGCGCGATCTCCACCGGAAAGTCCGCCTGGGGCGCCACGACCTTGGTCTCGGTGATGTACCCCGCCAGCTGAAAGCCGAAGACGCCCTTCTTGCCCTTCTCCCAGGTCATCTCGAGTGGCGTCTTGCCGATCACCGCGTCGCCCTGGGTCACCGCGGCTCCCGCGGGAGTGCTGGTGAACGTCAGCTTCACCTGCTCGATCTTCACCGGGTCGACGGGCTTGGCGGCCTCGACGGGCTTGGCGGCCTCGATTGGCTTCGCCGCTTCGACCGCTTTGGCCGCTTCCACCGGCTTGACGGCCTCGACGGGCTTGACCACCTCAATCCCGCCCAGCGGCTTCTCCGGAGGGGGGGTCACGTCGAGCACCACCACGCCCTGGGTCGAACTCGGCCGCGAAGCCACGAAGACGCCGATCCCGATCCCCGCGAGGATCAGCACCGCCAGCCCCGCGACGATCACGCCTTTCTTCGAGCCGCCGGTGGCCGCGTTGAGCTCCGCGGCGTCGAGCGGCGCGTCGGCCGCCAGGTTCGTGACGGTGTTGGTTGGCTGAAGCCCGGACGCTGCTTTCCCGGTGACCTGGCTGGGGTGAATCACCGCCGGGCCGTGGCTGACCTGTGAGGGCCGCAGCGGCGGCGTCATCGCCGGCGTCGCCATCGCGGCGATCGGCGCGGCGAGCTTGGTCGAGCAGTCGTCGAGGCCGACGAGCACGTCCTCCATCGTCTGGGGGCGCTTCTCCGGCTGCTTGGCGAGCATCCGGTGCACGAGCTCCTGGAGGAAGTCGGGCATCGGATCGCCGCTGGAGAACTTGAGGCCCGGCGGGTCGCGGTAGATCTGCGCCGCCATCAGCAGCCCCGGGGTGTCGTCGGTGAAGCACGGCTTGCCCTGGAGCATCTCGTAGAAGATCAGCCCGAGCGCATAGATGTCGGTGCGCGGATCGGTGAGCAACCCCGACGCCTGCTCGGGCGCCATGTACTGCGGGGTCCCGACGACCATCCCGACCTGCGTTCCGACCGAGTCGCCGCCCAGCCGCACCTTGGCGACCCCGAAATCGAGGACCTTGACGAAGTCGCGCTGCCCGGGCCGCTGGAGCAACATCACGTTCTCGGGCTTGAGATCGCGGTGGACGATGCCCTGGCTGTGGGCCGCGGCGAGCGCGTGGCACAGCTGGTTCATCACGAAGATCGCCCGGGAGATCGGCAGCGCCCCGCGGTCGCGGATCAGCGCGCCCAGCGTCTGGCCGTCGAGGAACTCCATCACGAAGAAGAACCGGCCGGTCGCGGTGCGCCCGAAGTCGGAGACGTCGCAGATGTTCTGTTGGCCGATGCGGCTGGCGGCGACCGCCTCACGCTTGAACCGCTCGGCGAACCCGGCGTCCTCGCCCAGGGCCTGCTTCATCACCTTGAGCGCCACCGGCTTCTCGAGCTCGATGTGAATCGCCTTGTAGACCTCGCCCATGCCGCCTTCGGCGATCTTGCTCAGCACCCGGTAGCGATCGGCGACGATCACATTCGGGCCGATCACTTCATGGCCAAGCCGGGTCGAATTGCCTTCGCTGGGGTCGTACTCGGCCTCGAGCGTCGTGGCGGAAGGAATCGACGACGGGCCTTGCGGCCTGACGTTGAGGCCCGAGGGGCTGGGCTGCTGCCGCTGAGCCATGTTCAGCCCCGACGGGCTGGGCTTCATCGGGGCAATCGTCGGCGGCTTCATGTTCAGCCCCGAAGGGCTGGGCACATAGGCAGGCTCCTGCGGGCCGGCGCCCGAAGGCCCCCTCGGCCGCGGAGGGGTGAGCGCGGGCATCGCCGTGGCCGACTGGCGAATCGCCGTGCCGTGCTGGCCGCTGTCGCCACCCTTGGCGCGCAGGCACAGGTCGACCAGTCCAAGCTTGATGAACGCGCCGTCCTCGAGCTTCGAGGTCTTGATCGCGTGGCCGTTGACGAAGGTGTCGTTGCGCTTGGCGAGATCGCGGATCCACACCGCGCCGTCGCTGGAGGTGAGCAGCTCGGCGTGCACCGGAGCCACCGAGGCGTCGGAGATCAACACGCTGCATTTGGAGGAGGATCCAATGAAGGCGGGGCCCGCCGGCAGAGGCAGCGCGGTGGTACTCCCGTCGTTCTCGATCAAGACGAGTTCGAAGGCCTCAGCCGATACCGACATTAAAAATCAGGCTACTACGCGTTCAGCGGGCGATGAAGCCCGGGCCAAAGAAACTGAGCAAGAACGCGGTGGCGGCGAGGCCTCCGGCGACGAACCCGCTGGAGCGATCGATCGCCTGGCTGGCGGCGACCGGCGAGGGCCGGGGCCGCCGAAAGGTGGAAGGAACCCACACCAGCATCCAGGTTCCGCCCAGCGTCGCCAGCGCCGAGGTGGCTGCGAACCTCGGGCCGTAGACGTTGAGTGCCGCGGCGCCGGTGAGGAGCACGCCCCCGGCGGCTGCCCAAGGGAACCAGCAGAGCACCCGGGCGGCGGCGACGGCGGTTGCGGGCGCGGTGCCCGTCAACGGAATGAGCCCCGCGCTCGCGCGCCGGAAAGCGAACATCGTCAGTCCCAGGCCGATTCCGGTCAGCGACAGCTTCAGTGCCCATCCCCCGTCGAGGCCGGCGAGGAACGCGGTCCAGTCACCGAAGCCGAAGATCGGGTCGACGAGGAGGTAGCCTCCGCCCATCAGCGCGTTGACCGCGAACATCAGCCACGCGAAGTAGGTGGTGGCCCCGGTGGTCGCGCGAGGGAACAACAGCAGCGCGACCGCGGCGACAGCGAGGTTGGCCACGGTCCCCGCGGCGTGCACCGCCCTGCCCGCCCACGCCCCGAGCGCGGAGACGTCGCAGTCGCACCACGACGACGAGATCCCCTTGAGCGTGCCGCCGACCGCGAGACAGGCACCGCCGTGGCCCAGCCCTTCGTGCGCGACCTTCGCCAACGTGTAGACGAGCGCGGCGATCGCGAGCACCGTCACCCGGTCGGCGACCGGGCGCAGCCCCACGGGCGCAGAGGGCTCGGGAGTCATCAGTACCCCGAGGCCGAGTCGTGAAAGTTGTTGGGGAAGACGAAGTTCGTCATCGACACCGAGAGGCTCACCGAGCGGGACCGGACATGGTGCCACCAGCCCGAGGGGATGAACAGCGCCTCGCCGGGGCCGAGCTCGGCCTCGATCACCTGGATGTCGCGCATGAACGGGTAGAGATCGAGCCGTGGCCGCTCGAGATCGATCGGTGAGTAGTAGGAGACGACGTCATGGAGCAGCTCACTGTTGAGCGGCGAGATCAGCTTGAAGCGTTTGCGGCCCCGCACCTGGCAGAAGAGGATGTTCGCGGTGTCGTGGTGCAGCGGCGTCACCGTCCCGCCGGGGCCGAACCAGAGGTAGACCTTGCCCGGGATGTCCCGGCGGTCGAGCAGGCCGCCGAAGAAGCCGATGTCTTTGAGCAGCGGCTGGAGTTCGGGGGTGGCCAGGCCGTCGTTGTTGGCGACGAGGTACCGCTCGTTGCTGACCTTCACCTTGCGGACCCAGTCGACGAAGTCCCCGAGCCGGATCGGCTGGCTGATCGCCCGGACGTTGAGGTCGTAGAACGCGGTCGAGGTCCGCTGGTGGGCGACGGTGAGCTCGACGTCGCCGAAGTTCTTCTCGAGGAACGGCAGCGTCCAGCGCTGCGTCGCCTTCCAGTCGCCCATCATCCCGGTGATCACCACCGGGCGGTTGCGCGCGTAGTGGTCCTCGAGAAACCGCGCGCGGCGCAGGCGGGTGACCCGGGGGACCTTCTTCGGCGCGCCGACGAGGGCCTCGAGCCGCCGGCGAACCCGGGCCTGCCACGCCAGCCGGGAGGAGCGCTCGGCGAGCAGCATCGCGATCGTGCCCAGCGGCGTGCCCTCGAGGGTGCCGATCAGCCGGGTGACATTGGCCAGCGGCAGCTTCAGGCAGCGGGCGATCGCGGCCGGCGACTGCCCCTCGTAGTGGAGCTCCACGACCCGGGCGAGCCGCTGGGGATCGTCGACGGCGCGCTGGGGCAGAGGCATCGCGCGCATCAGACACAATCAGGCGGACGGTGAGAAGCGCCGGGTGGAACACGGTGAGTACTGACTCACCAACAGAGAATTGCGCACCCGGCTCGCTCTGGGGTCTAAAGGGTTTGTCCCTGGGAGGGATATGCCAATCCGAACCGCGCCGTTGAAGTCGATTCGCCCGCAGCCCAAGCCGTCGCCGGAGCCGCTGAAGAGCATCGCGCCGGGCGGCCTGGGTCCGCACCCGACCGGCCCGCTGAAGTCGATTCGCCCTCCGCCGAAGAGCCTCGCCCCGGGCGGTTGGGGTCCGCACCCGACCGGCCCGCTGAAGTCGATTCGCCCGCCGCAGACCGGCCCGCTGAAGAGCATCGCGCCCCACCCCCCCCCGATGAAGACCGGGCCGCTGAAGAGCATCGCGCCGCACCCGAACACCGGCCCGCTGAAGT
>JAYVRT010000428.1:0-5947 GCA_043776025.1 Archangiaceae bacterium
TCGTGCATCAGCCGCCGGAGCCGATCGCGCTGCTGGACGGCCAGCGGGCCTTCGACCCCGGCCCGCCGCAGCAGGGCGCCCATCGAGCCCACGTACTCGAGGATCGAGCGCTGCTGACGGATCGGCGTCGGCCGGCCCGGGCCCAGGCGCCGGCCCCGCGCCGCGACGAAGATCAAGCTGACGAAGAAGAACTGGCCCAGCGTCGCCCAGAGGTTCGCCGACCAGGCGACCTTCGGAGCGGCGGCGAAGTGGAACTCGTCGAAGGCGACCCGGCGCCGCGCGAGGTTCGCCCACAGCTGGGGGTTGTCGAGCAGCTGCAGCCGGCGGTTCTCCAGAAGGTCCGCGCCGGCGGCGATCCACACCTCTCCTTTGCCCAGGCCCCGCCACCACAACATCTTCTGCGCCACGGGGATCGCCGCGTCCTCGACCTCGAGCCCGGTGTCGGCACTGACCCGCAGCTGTCTCGCTCCGGCGAGCAGGCCCCGGGGCACGTCGACCTGAACCGTCGCTCCACCCAGGTCGCCGAGGGTCGTCTCTTCCGCGCGGGGCAGCGTGGTCACCGTGTCCTTGAGCGCCAGCCACTTCGCCAGCTCGGGCTGCGCCGTGGCGGGGCGAGGGGAGAAGTAGAGCAGGGTGCCGCCGGCCTCGACGAAGCGCTCGACGGCGTCGACCTCGTCCCGCGTCACCTCGCGGTCGGTGGGGGCGGCGAGCACCAGCACCTCGACGCCCGCGGGGATTGCTGTCAGCGGCCCGTCGAGCCTCTCCACCGCGCCGCCGCCTTCGGACAGCCAGGTGTGGAGCACCGCTGCTCCCCGGGGCCCCGGGTTGTGGGTCGAGGGGAGCGGCGAGTCGGCCCCCGGCTGGCCCCCGGCGGCGAGCCCAAAGACCAGCGCCGCCCCGAAGAGCAACAACCACGGCAACACGCCCGCCCACCGCGAGCGCTTCATGCGTTGCCCAGCCGTTCGACGTCATCGAGGAACCGCGCCGCGTCGGCCCCAGGCACCGGCTCGAGCGAATAGAAGGTGCGGTCGTACCAACCCAGCAGCGCCTCGACCTTGCCGGTCAGCTCGGGGGGCGCGCCTCTTTGGGGCAGCTCGCGCGCCAGCTCCCGATTGGTCTTCACCCGATCCGGCCGCGCCAGCCGCCGGCGCTCGAGCACCGACAGCAGGCCGAGCAGTCCCTCGCGGATCGCCGAGCGGGGATCGCCGCCGAGCAGGCCCCGGGCGCGGGCGAGGTGAGAGCGGGGATCTTCGAGCGCCAGCGCCGCCGGGCCCGCGACCGTCGGCGCGGCCGCGATCCGCGGGCCGGCCCGCCGCGACAGCAACCGCAGCACCGCCCAGAGCGCGGCGAGGGCCGCGAGGAACAGGACGAGGAAGCGGGTGATCTGAGAGTAGCTCGCCGCGCCCTTCGACTCGAAGAACGACTCGAACCACAGCCGCAGCCGCCGCAGCAGCTGCTCGATCGTCCCCTGGTTGCGCAGCCGCGCGCGGGCGAACTGGGGCCGCTGGTAGATCTCCTCGAGCGCGTCCCGCTGCACCGCCTCGGGCCTGGCCTCGGAGCGCCAGAGCGCACAGCCGGCAGCGGAAGGGTCGGCCGCGCAGTCGGGCGCGGTCAACAACAGCGCCAGCAGCCACCCGCTCACGGCGCGCCGGCCTTCAGCTTCAGCTCGAGGTCCAGCCCTTCGCGGCGGACCCGCATGTCGGCGTAGAAGACGACCGCGAAGACGGCGAACAGCGGCCCCACCACCGACTGGGCGACGACCTGCAGCAGCTGCGCCGGCACCATCAACAGCTGGGGCACAGCCTCGGGCGTGGCGTGCATCGGGTCGAGGACGTTGCCGTAGCTGCCCTGGATGATCAGCGCGGGGAAGGAGAAGGCGACGCTCACCAGGGTGAGGATCATCCCCAGCACGGTCACCATCACCGCCAGGCGCACCTTCACCAGGCCGAGTAAGCCAGGCTCCACCCGGCCGGAGGAGAGCGCGGCGCTGCGCCGGAAGACCCCGAGCGCGCCCACGTCCTCGAGCGCGAGCACCTGGGCCGCGAGGAGGAAGCGCAGGACGAACCAGACGAGGGCGAGGAAGCTGCCGAAGGTCATCAGCAGCACGCCGAGCGACACCACCACCACCGAGATCGGGCCCCGCTCGAGGAACACCCCGAGCCCGACGAGCAGCCCGCCGGGCGCCATCCACAGCGCCGTCACCCCCAGCGTCCAGCCGATCATCAGCACGAAGAAGGCGAGGATCGTCGGCGCGCGGGCAACCGCACGGCTCAGCGACTCGGAGACCGTCGAGGCGCCGCCCAGCATCCGCGGCCAGGTAAAATGCGTGGTCGCCACCCCGGAGAAGAGGTTGATCACCAGGTAGACGGTGGCGATTGCCGTCAGACCGATCACCATCGCGCCGAGCTGGCGGAAGGCTTCCTCGGGCTCGTTCTGGAGCGCGTCGATCATCCGCTGCCCGCCGCGCGCGAGGGGAAACCAGCGGCCGATCGCCAGCTCCCAGGCCTTGATCAACACGAACTGGCCCAGCTGGAAGCCGAGGTAGAGCTTGAAGAGGGCGAGCCAGTTCGCCCGCCAGAACGACGCCGAGCGATCGACGAGCTCTCCTAAGGACAGCGGTCGCAGGTCGATCATCGCGGGGCGGACCTTAACCCGGGTCAGCGCGCCTGCTCAGGTGCGTCGAGCGCCGCGGCGAGCGCCGCGGCGAGCGCTCGCACCGCCCGCGCCGGGTCGGCGGCCCCGAGCACCGCGGAGATCACCGCGGCCCGCGGCAGCCCAGCCGCGTTCTCGACACCGACCCCGCCGAGGGCGAAGGCGGGGCAGTCGAGCAGCGAGCGCAGCCGCGAGAAGCCCCCGGGGCCCAGCGGTGGGGCCCCTGGCTTCGAGGCGGTGGGGAACACCGGGCTCACCAGCGCCAGGTCGGCGCCGGCGGCGTCGCGCGCCTGGTGCTCGTCATGCACCGCCGCGGAGATCCACCGGCCCCGGGGCAGCGCCGCGCGCACGTCGGCGGGCCGCAGCGCCCAGGCGGGCAGGTGGAGATGAACCCCCAACGCGAGCGCGACGTCGAGCCGCGCGCTGACGAAGAGCGGCGTGCCCGACCGCTCGCACAGCGCCTTGAGCCGCACGCCCTGCTCGAAGTAGTCCCGCGCCGTCGCCAAAGGGTTCCGGTGCTGCACCGCGCTCGGCACGCCCGCGCCGAGCGCCGCCTCGAGCTTTGAAAACAGCGCCGGCTCGCCCAGCGACCAGTCGGTGATCACCAGCAGCTTGGGGATCACCGCCCGACGAGGCCCTCGAGCGGGCTCGACGCCGACCCGTAGGCCTTCATCGGAATCCGGCCGGCGAGGAAGGCCTCGCGCCCGGCTTCGACCGCGAGCTTCATCGCCCGCGCCATCCGCACCGGGTCCTGCGCCGCCGCGATCGCGGTGTTCATCAACAACCCGTCGCAGCCGAGCTCCATCGCGATCGCCGCGTCGCTGGCCGTGCCGACGCCGGCGTCGACGATCACCGGGATCTTCACCGCTTCCATCACCAGCCGCAGGTTGTGGGGATTGCGGATCCCCAGCCCCGAGCCGATTGGCGCCGCCAGCGGCATCACCGCGGCGCACCCGATCTCCTCCAGCTTGCGCGCGGTGATCGGGTCGTCCGAGGTGTAGGGCAGCACGGTGAAACCTTCCTTCACCAGCACCCGGGCCGCCTTCAGCGTCTCCTCGACGTCGGGGTAGAGCGTCTTCTCGTCGCCGAGCACCTCGAGCTTGACCCACTTCGACAGGCCGAGCTCTTCCGCCAGGCGGCAGGTTCGGATCGCGTCGTCGGCGGTGTAGCAGCCGGCGGTGTTGGGCAGCAGCGTCAGGGTCGAACGATCCAGCCAATGCAGCATCGAGGCCTCGCCCTGGGCCTTGAGGTCGAGCCGGCGCACCGCCACCGTCACCAACTGCGCCCCCGAGGCCTGGTGGCACTGCTTCATCACCGCGTGCGACGGGTACTTCCCGGTGCCGACGATCAGCCTCGAGCTGAAGGTACGGCCGGCGAGGACAAAGGGTTTGTCGTTGGGCGCCATGGTCTTCAACCTCCTCCGACGAAGGTCACGATCTCGATCTGGTCGCCGGGCTGCAGCGTCACTTCGGCGTGGTGGGCCCGGCGCACCACCGCGGCGTTGACCTCGACCGCCACCTGCGCGGCCTCGATCTTCAGCGCCTGCAGCAAGAGGGTCACCGTCGCTCCGGCAGCGATTTGAAGGGGTTCACCGTTCACGTGCACCTGCATCGCCGGGCGGTATAGTCGGCCCGCTCATGAGGCGCATCCTCCCGCTGCTGCTGTGTGCGCTGATTGCGACGCCGCTGTATGCTCACGCAGAAGAAGAGGACACCCAGACGCCGTTGAAGGCGCCGAAGAAGAAGAAGAAGAAGGTCGTCAAGAAGCACGCTGCGCCTGCACCCAAAGGGGACTCGAGAGCCGAAGACTTGAACTCCGCCCCGAAGAAGCCCGAAGCCCCTGAGCCCGCCAAGGTGGCCGTGGTCGCCACCGAGGAGACCGAGGAGGTCGAGGAGACCGAAGCCCCCGTCTCCTTCAAGCGCCACCGCTACGGCTATTTCCTCGGGGGAGGGTTCCTCGTCGCCGGACTCGCCTTCGCCTACTCCGCCCAGGGCGAGGCCAAGCGGGCGGAGACGATTCTCTCGGCGCGCGAGGCCAGCCAGGCGCTCGCCAATGCGCGCGGTTCGGCCTCGACCTCGAACGTGATGTACGGCATCGGGCTCGCCACGTTGGTGGTGGCGCTGCTCTTCGAGCTGCTGCCGGAACCCCTCGCCGAAAAGGCCAGCCTCACCTTTCACTTCTAAAGACGATGAGACGCCTGCGACTTGGATTCTTTGTCGGTGCGATCGCGACGGCCGCGCTGGTCAACGGCTGCTTCATCGGCACCGATGACTTCAGCAAGCCCTGCAAGAAGGATCAGGATTGCCCGCAGATCGGCGGGTACCTCTGCGCCTCGGTGACGAAGTGGCCTCAGGCGATCTGCGATCCCGCCGCCGGCGGCTGCTACTGCGAAGTGAAGTTCCCCCCCGAGCCTTTCGACGGCGGCCCGGTCATCCCCTACGACGCCGGGCCCTACGATGGTGGGCCCGATGGAGGACCGCCGCCGTTCGACGCCGGGCCCGCGGTGGATTACTGCACCGACATCCGGCCGGTGATCCAGGCCAAGTGCCTGTTCACCTGCCACTCGGCTCAGATGGGCTACCCCAACAGCCCCAAGGACTTCCGCCTCGACTACTTCCAGCCTCCCGACTCCGGTGGCCCCAACGACGGCGGGCTCGCCTTCCTCCCCGGGCTGCACGACAAGGCCGGCCGCTGCTACGCCCGCATGGTGAGCAACGACATGCCGCCGGACCAGCAGGTCTTCCCCGGCTACACCGCGGCGGAGAAGGCGGCGTTCCAGAAGTGGCTCAACGCCGGCGCGCTGATCGGCGCGGGCACCTGCGAGACGCCGGGAGCCAAAGACGGAGGGGGCGACGGCGGCAGCGACGGCGGCCCGGCGATGAGCTTCGCCAGCGACATCCAGCCAATCCTCACCGCCACCTGCGCGGTCGTCGGGTGCCACACCGGCGCGACCCCCACCGGCACGCTCAACCTGGGCAGCGGCAGCGCCTACAACGCGCTGGTCAACGTCAACACCAGCGCGGGCTGCAACGCCGGCGGCTCGAAGCGGGTCGTCGCCTTCAGCGTCTACACCTCGATGCTCTGGCAGAAGCTCACGCCCGACGGCGGCTACTGCAACAACTCGATGCCGCGGATGCAGATGATCTTGCGCACGCTGCAGCCGGCGAACTTCGCGAAGATCGAGGCCTGGATCGCGCAGGGAGCGAAGAACAATTGAACCGCCTCAAGGCGCTGCTCCTCGCCGGGGCGATGGTGGCGGGCGCGGGCTGCTTCATCGGCGCGGGCAGCTTCGCGG
>JAYVRT010000429.1:0-5945 GCA_043776025.1 Archangiaceae bacterium
CCCTGCACCGGCAGGTGGAGCTTGGCGATGATCACCGTGAAGACGGTCAGCCCGACGATGGAGAGATACAGCGTCTTGAACAGCTTTTCTTTGCCCAGCTTGCCCAGGCGCAGCAGGTTGAGCAGCAGCACGAGGCCGAAGAAGAAGTACATGCCCCAGAAGTCGAACACCTGGGTCACGAAGCTCACCGTCGCGTGGTAAATCAGCGAGGTGATCCCGACCCAGAAGGTCGCCGGTCCCCAGAAGCGCAGCATCCGCTCGGTGTCCTTCCGCGTCGCCCACCCGATGAACGCCGCGGCGACGAGGAACGCGAGGTTGGACCAGGTGTTCGCGGGCTCGGCGACCCAGGAGCACAGCGTCTCCTCGCACCACTTCACGTTCGGCAGCCCGCCCCACTGGCGCAGCGGCACCCAGGGACACTCGGGGTTGAGCAGGTTGGGGTAGCCGTCGAAGTGGCTCATCGGGGGTCGCTTCCTCGCGGAGTGCGGCGCGAGCGTCAACCGCGAACTATGCTGCCCGGGGTGAGCGCAACTGTTGAGGCGACTCCAGCAGCGGTTCGGGCAGCGCGCCAGGCCGTCGATGCCATCCAACGGCTCGAGGCCCGCTTCGCGCTGATCGGTGGTCAGGCGGTCTGGCGACCGTCCGCCTGTCGGCTCCGAGGGAGAAGTCCGACGTCGACCGCCGGAGGAACCTGGGCCAGCGGCTGGCTCGGTTCCGGCCGACCCTCACCCGCTGAGACTGGCGCCGACACCTACAGTTGGCGACCTGATCGCAGACACCTGCAGGTGGAGCAGGCGTGTCGCTTATGCGCAACCCGTCTCGGGAAGAGGCTGAGATCTGGCCTGTTGTGTCAGATGAATACTGGCCTCGGACTTGCTTTCTATGGCTGCGTGAAGCGGAAAATGCCGATGAACCACGGAAAACACGACATGAAGATCCCGCCCAGCCCTGATCATCCTGTCACCCAGTTGACTGCCCGCGAGCTCGTGCCCGTCACCCGCCTCGTGTCCGAAACAGAAGTGACGGTGATCAACGGGGTTTTGACGGTCGTCCGCGTGCTCAAGGCGGCGTGACCCTTCACATAGGGTCACGGCATGTAGCGTCACCCTTGCTCAAATCAACCGGTTCGTAGTAACTCCGACCGCTTCCGGGGCCCGAATTCTCGGCCCCGCGTGCGTGGTAGGGAGCTTACCGAACCGATGCGGATCAAACGCCTCGACATCACAGGTTTCAAGTCGTTCATGGACCGGAGCGTCTTCCAGTTCGATCTGGGAATCACCGGTGTCGTCGGCCCCAACGGCTGCGGCAAATCGAACGTCGTCGATGCGATCCGCTGGGTGATGGGCGAGCAGAGCGCGAAGAACCTGCGCGGCCGCGGAATGGAAGACGTGATCTTCAACGGCTCCGAGGCGCACGCGCCGCTGTCGATGGCCGAGGTCACGCTCACCTTCAAGATCGACGAGGGCGATGTGCTGCCCGCCGCGCTCGCCGGAATGCCCGAGGTCTCGCTCACCCGCCGGATGTTCCGTGGCAGCAACGAGAGCGAGTACGCGATCAACAAGACCACCTGCCGGATGCTCGACATCACCGAGCTGTTCCTCGGCACCGGCGTCGGCACCCGCGCCTACTCGATCATCGAGCAGGGCCGCGTCGGGCAGATCGTCTCCGCGCGCCCGGAGGATCGCCGATCGTTCATCGAGGAGGCCGCCGGCGTCACCAAGTACAAGTCGCGCCGCAAGGCCGCCGAACGGAAGATGGAGTCGACCCAGGCCAACCTGCTGCGGGTCAACGACATCACCCAGGAGCTCGAACGCCGCCTCGACAGCCTCGAGCGACAGGC
Source organism: Archangiaceae bacterium (assembly GCA_043776025.1). Classification (GTDB taxonomy): domain Bacteria; phylum Myxococcota; class Myxococcia; order Myxococcales; family Myxococcaceae; genus JAYVRT01. Next base: position 1,841 of record JAYVRT010000429.1, read on the forward strand.
GAAGAAGGCGGAGAAGTACAAGAAGCTGAAAGCCGAGATGCGCGAGCTCGAGCTGCACGTGCAGTCGCACCGCTGGCTGGAGCTGAAGGCGCAGAAGACGGTGCTCGAGCTGCAGCTGTCGAGCCTGTCGACCGAGGAGAAGGACAGCTACGCGAAGGTGCAGCAGCTCGAGGCGGAAATCGAGCAACGCCGGGTCGCGATCGACGCCGAGGGCCAGGCGCTGGAGCAGGCCGCGGTCGAGCTCGCCGCGCTCGAAGGCCAGGAGAAGCTCGACGCTCAGAACCTGGGCCACTGGCGCAGCGACGCCGAGAGCACCACGGCGCGAATGACGAAGGCGCAGGCCGACGCCGAGGCGCTCGCCGCCCGGCACGCCGAGCTGACCCAGCAGCTGGCCGACCGCCAGGCCGAGCTCGCGGGGCTCGCCGCCGCGTCCACCGAAGACGAAGTGGCGCTGCAGGTGTCGGAGGAAGAGCTGCGCCGCGTCGGCGCGCTGTCGGGCGAGATCACCGCGCGCCTCGAGCGCGAGCGCAAGGAGCTCGTCGAGGTGGTGACGAAGGTCGCCAACCACGAGACCCACCTGACCGATCAGCTCTCTCGCGCCGCGGAGCTCGAGCAGCGCCGCGCCCGCCACCAGGGCGAGGTCGAGACGCTCAAGGCCGAGGAAGGCCAGCTCGAGGCTGCCCGGGCCCACGTGATCGATCGCGTCGGCCACCACCGCCAGAGCGCCCAGGATCTGCAGACCCGCCGCACCGACGAAGAGTCCGAGCTGGCGCGCACCCGCGAGGAGTTCGCGGAGAACGAGATCCAGGTGATCTGCCTGCGCGAAGAGCTCGCCGACAAGCGCAGCCGGCTCAACTCGCTGCAGGAGATCGCGCGCAACTACGAAGGCTACGACCGCGGCGTCCGCGCGGTGATGCAGAAGGCGGGCGAAGATCCGCGGGCGCTGGGCGTCTTCGGGCCCGTGTCCGACGTGGTCACCGCCCCCGCACAGTACGAGAAGGCGATCGAGGCGGCGCTCGGAGAACGGCTGCAGCACGTGATCGTCGAGACCCCCGAGAAGGGGTTCGAGCTGGTCGAGCACTTGAAGAACCTGGCCGAGGGGCGCTCGACGTTCCTCCCGGTGAGCGGCGTCGAGGCGCTGCTGGCCGCGCCTGGAGAAGAACTCCCGGGGCCCAGGGCGATCGACGTCGTCACCGTCACCGAGGAAATCCTCCGGCCGGTGGTCCAGCTGCTGCTGCGCGACGTGGTGCTGGTGCCGGACCTGGCGATCGCGCGCGAGCTGTCGCCGCGGTTTCCGACGCTGACCCTGGTCACCGAGGCGGGCGAGGTGCTCCGGCCCGGCGGCGTCGTCACCGGCGGCGTGCACGAAGGCCCGGCGGTCGGAGCGCTGCAGAAGCGCCGCGAGATCGAAGAGCTGCAGCTGACGGTGAAGCAGCTCGAAGAGCGTTACAACGAGATCGTCACCCGCCACTACGAGCTGCAGAAGCAGATGGGCCACCGCGAGGGCGTGCTCAAGGGGCTCTCGAAGAACCAGCAGAGCGAGGAGATCAACCTCGCCACTCACGAGAAGGACCTGGTGCAGGCGGGCCAGGGCCTCTCGAAGCTGCGGGAACGGATCGAGGTCGTCACCGCCGAGGCCGCGCAGCTCAGCGAGTCGTTGCGGATCCTGGGCTCGGAGCAGGAGTCTTTTCGAGGTGAGCTGGCCCACGCCCAGACCGACCGCGACGCGCGCGAGGAACGCGTGGGGCTGATGACCGCCGAGCTGGCGACCCTCTCGGCCCGCGCCGAGTCGTTCTCGGTGCAGCTGACCGAGGCCAAGGTCCGGGTCGCCTCCGCCAGCGAGAAGGGCGACGCCGCCCGCCGCGCCGTCGACCAGCTGCAGGCGCAGGAACGCGAAGTCACCGAGCGCACCGCAACCCTCGCCAACGAGCGCGAGGAAGGCAGCGGCCACCTCGAGCTGCTCTCGATGCAGATCGCCGAGACCGCCGAGCGCCAGGGAGCGCGCGCCGCCCAGCTGACGTTCGCCCGCGGCGATCTGGCCACCCGCCGCACCGGTCACACCGAGGCCGCGGCGAAGGTGAAGGAAGAGGAGACGGCGCTCAAGGAACTGCGCGCCCGCCTCGACACCGTCACCCACGGCCTGTCGGAGATTTCGATCAAGGATCGCGAGCTGTCGCTCGAGAGCGACCACCTCGTCGCCACGGTGCGCGAGCGCCACGGCATCGAGATCGGCGAGGCGATTCACCAGTACCACCTGCTGCCGACCCCGTCTGCCGAGGCCGAGCTGCGGATGAAGGAGCTGCGCGGCCAGGTCGAGCGGATGGGCGAGGTCAACCTCACCGCGATCGACGAGCACACCCAGCTGAAGGAACGGTTCGACTTCTTGAGCAAGCAGAAGCTCGACCTCGAGTCGTCGCTGAAGCAGCTCGAGGAAGCGATCGTGAAGATTGATCGCACCAGCCGCGAGCGCTTCAAGCAGACGTTCGACGCGGTGAACGAGAAGTTCCAACAGATCTACCCCCGGCTCTTCGGTGGCGGGCGGGCCCAGCTGCTGCTGACCCAGGAAGCGGTGGGCCAGGAGGCCGGCGTGGAGATCGTCGCCCAGCCTCCGGGCAAGAAGCTGCAGAGCGTCAACCTGCTGTCCGGTGGCGAGAAGGCGCTGACCGCGGTCTCGATGATCTTCGCGATCTTCCTGATCAAGCCGACGCCGTTCTGCCTCCTCGACGAGGTCGACGCGCCGCTCGATGAGGGCAACGTCGGCCGCTACAACGAGATGGTGCGGGAGATGAGCAAGCAGTCGCAGTTCATTCTCATCACCCACAACAAGCACACGATGGAAGTCGTCGACACCCTCTACGGGGTGACGATGGAAGAGCCCGGCGTGTCGAAGCTGGTGTCGGTGAAGATGAGCGAGGCCGCGGCCGCCAACAGCGACCAGCAGGTCGCCTAACCCCACAGATCCCACAGATCGCTTGGGTTGAGCCCGGATCGCGACGAACGATGCCCAGACATCGCGAAGCGTCGAGAGCGCGGGCCGAGTGGCCCGCAACCGACAAGCGACAAAGAGATCAGGGCAGCGGGCAAGCGAAGCGGGATCAACTCAGGCGATTTGTGGGGCTAAGGCACGGCAGCGACGCGGCGGAAGCGCACTGGCAGGGCGAGCAGCCCGGTGCCAACGACGCTTCCCGCCGCCAGCTGCGAGGTTCGGTAGATCAGCATCAGCGCCAGTGCGTGGGCCGGCTCGGCCCCGAAGAAGACCAGCGCCGCCGCTCCCGCCGCTTCGACCGAGCCGATGCCGCCCGGCGTCGGCACCGCCATGCCGACCTTGAGGCCGACGAGGACGCAGAACGCCTCCACCGGGGTGAGCGGGATCCCAAAGCCGTTGCCGAGCACATAGAGCACCACCGCCTCGCCCACCCAGGGCAGCGAGGCGAAGAGGCCGGCGGTCAGCATCAACTGCTTCACGTCACGGCCGAGGTAGGCGTCGCGCAGCTTGCCCAGCGCCCGCCCGAGCCAGGTGGCGGTGGAGGGCGCGCGGGCGCGGGCGGCGACGACGAAGAGCGCGATCCCGAAGATGCCCAGGAGGATCAGCCCGACGCCCTTGGTGAGCCACGAGGGCGAGCGATCGAAGGCGAGCAGCAGCGCGGTGGCTGGCAGCGGGCCGCAGAAGTCCATTCCCTTGTCGAGGATCTCCGCCCCGAGGATCGTCGCCCGTGAGACGCCGGTGCGGGTGCTGAGCAGGTTGACCCGGATCAGATCGCCCGCGTGCGCCGGGAGCACCGCGTTGAGCGGGTAGGTGATCAGCATCGCCCAGTAGCCCTGCCAGTAGGTGTTGCCGAGGACCGGCTGGAGCGATCGGTTCCACCGCGCGGCGTGGGCGAGGTAGAGGATGAACAGGCTCACCGCGCTCGCGGGGGCCGTCCACCACGGGCCGTTCTTCAGCGCGTCGACGAGCGCCTGCCGGCTCACCCCCATCAGGGACGCGGCGACGAAGAGGATCGCGGCGCCGGCGAAGAAGCCGAAGGTGATCCGCGCCAGCCGGACCCACGGGCGCGGGGCGTTGGGCTCGACCGCCGGCGGGGAAGGGGCCACGGCTCAGGGTACC
>JAYVRT010000430.1:0-5931 GCA_043776025.1 Archangiaceae bacterium
GCGAGGTCCCACCAGTCGATCCACCGGCTCCCGGCGGGGAGCGCGACGTCGCGAACCCCGGTGTCGTCGAGGATCGGCGCGACGAGGAAGGCGTCTCCCACCTGGAAGCGCCAGTCGTTCTTCCATTGCGCCGGCGTGGCGAGCACGGGCCGGAGGATCGTCGGCCCCGCGTTCTCGTAGGCCTCCTCCGCCAGCGAGAAGAAGAAGGGCACCAGCGCGGTGTGGAGCTTGGCCCAGTACCGGTAGAGCTCGACCGTCTCGTCGGGGCGCTCCGGCACCGTCCAGGGGGTGAAGTTCCCGCGGCCGTGGAGCTGCATGAAAGGGCCGATCGCGCCCAGCGCCGTCCAGCGCGCGAAGTTGGTCTGAGAGAACGGGATCCGCGGCCCGCTGACGTCGAGGTCATCGACGTCGAGGTAGCCGCCGATGTCGCTCCCCAGCACCACGTACCCCGCCACGGCGGATCGAAACATCTCGTCCAGCGCATCGACCAGCCCGATCCAGTCGCGCCGGTTGTCGCCCACCCAGCCCACCGGGCAGTGCTCCTTCTTCGCAAAGAAGCGCCCGGGGAAGCCGTAGCTCTCGTCCCACGGCCGGGACATGGTGAGGAAGTCCTGCCGGCCCCGGGCGAGCACGCCGTGCGCGAGGAAGTCGCGGTAGTACTGCGCGCTGTACTCCTCGATCGTCTTGTTCCCCGCGGCCGTCCGCAGCGGCTTCGACAGGTCGAGGTACTCCTCGCCGAAGTCGAGCTTCCAGCCTGAGATGCCCAGGGCCAGCATCTGGTCCTGCAGCCGGTGCGAGTACTTCGCCGCGTCGGGGTTGAAGTAGTCGATCGCCGAGCCCTGGCCCTTCCACCAGACCGACAGCTCGCCCTCGTTGACGAACCAGTTGTTGCGCTTGGCCTCGCCGTAGTTGGGTGAGGCGCCGGAGTAGGTGTCGCCGCCCACCTCGCCGTCGAAGGACTGGACGTTGATCATCGACGTCACCCAGGTGACGGTGCGGACGCCGAGCCCGCGGAAGTCGGCGACCATCCCGGCGAAGTCCGGGTACCGGCTCTCGTTGGGGACGAAGGAGTTGTAGTTGGTCTCCCAGGGGCTATCGAGCACCAGCACACCCACCGGGATGTCTCGCGAACGGAAGCCGTCGATGAAGGCGCGCGAGTCGGGCCCGGTGGAGATGTCTTTCGAGATCCACGGGAGAAACGCCCAGCGCGGGGTGAAGCGCGGCGGCTCGGGGGCCTGATTCACCTCGGCCACCTGCGGCAGCTGCAGCGTGGTTCCGGGGCTCGGAGCGCAGGCCCAAAGGCCCAGGGCCCAGACGCACACCAACTGTTTAAAGGAGGGCACGTGGAACTCGCGGGCTACCGCTTCCGCCCTTCCTGGAAGGTGACCTCGAGCGGCACTTCCCTGCCCTCGCGCAGCACCACCGCGGTGACGCTCTCGCCCGGCTTGGCCTGCATCAGCACGAACATCAGGTCCTCGACGCCGCGGACCTCGGTCTTGCCGAGCTTCACCAGGATGTCGCCCTTCTTCATCCCCCCTTTGTCCGCGCCGCCCCCGGGCCGCACGTCCGACAGCAGCACGCCCTTCTGCCCGTTGGGGGGGCCGCCGTAGTCCGGCACGGTGCCGAGCGAGGCGCCGAAGTTGCGCGCGTCGCCCTTGGTCTGCGGCGGCAGCTTCTTGTAGGTCAGCTTCGTCTGCGGCGCGTCGACGGCGCGCGCGACCTCGAGCACCGTGAGCGCGACCTGCGCTGTTCCCCCGGCGTTGAGCTTCGCCGCGGTGTCCGAGGGCTTGTGGTAGTCGCTGTGCGCGCCGGTGAAGAAGTGCAGCACCGGCAGGCCCTCGGCGTAGAACGGCGTGTGGTCGGAAGGGCCATAGCCGTCGCCGCTCGAGGTGCAGACCAGCCGGGTCTTCTCGCAGGCGGCGTCGATCAGCGGCCTCCACCCCTCGGCGGACTCGACCCCGAGCACGGTGAGCGCGTTGCCCCGCATCCGGCCGACCATGTCGAGGTTCAGCATCGCCGGCGCGCCCTTGAGCAGCGCCGGGTGCGCCTTGACGAAGTGCGCGCTGCCGAGGTCGCCCGTCTCTTCTCCGGCGAAGAGCACGAAGTAGACGTCGCGGCTCAGCGGCGCGGCCTTGAGCAGCCGAGCGAGCTCCAGCACCGCAGCCACACCCGAGGCGTTGTCGTCCGCTCCGAGGTGCGGCTCGTGCTTGTCCGGCGCGAGCGAGTCCCGCCCCCCGTAGCCGAGGTGGTCGTAGTGCGCGCCGATGAACAGCGGCGGCGTGCCGGCCTGGGTCCCAGCGAGCTTGCCGACGACATTGAACGCGTCGCTCTGCTGGAACACGAGCTTCAGGTTGAGCTCGACGTCCACCGGCTTCTTCTTCGCCAGCTTCGGCATCCACGCCTCGAGCGCTTTGCGGCTGACGCCGAACACCGGCAGGCCCGCGTCTCCTCCCGTCTCGGGGGTGAGCTCGGGGAGCTTCGCCTCGGGCGGCGGCTTCCAGTCACCCGGTGCGCCCTTCGGCGGCAGCGGCCAGTCGACGACGAGCAGGGCGACGGCGCCCTTGTTGCGCGCGGTGAAGGCCTTCTTCCGCAGGTCCCCGGCGCGCCGCGCGTCCTCGGCGGGTAGCGTCGAAGCGCTGTCGGGGATGAAGCGGCGGACCACCACCACCTTCCCCTTCACGTTCAGCCCCTTGTAGTCGTCGAAGCCGAGCGCGGAGTCCTCGAGGCCGTAGCCGGCGAGCACCGCCTTTGCTTTCACCACCCCCTGCCCGCTCCAGCCGAAGGGGGCGAAGTCCGTCTTCGCGAGCCCGGCCTTGCCCAGCTTGAGCGCGGTCTCGCCGCTGGCGGTGACCGCGGTGACGACTGGAAACGGATCGCGCTCGACGGTGAGGCCAGCGGCCTGAAGCCGCCCTTCGAGGTACGCGCCCGACGCCTCGAGGCCCGGGGTGCCGATGCCGCGGCCCTCACGCTCGGGCGCGGCGAGCCACTCGACGTCGGCCTTGATCCGCTCCGCGCCGGTCTCTCCCAGGCTCTTCGGCGTGTGGTCGAGCCACTTCGCGAGGAAGACGTTGGTGTCCGACTTTCCTTCCGCGGTGGCGCGGTTGCTCGAGAAGGCGAGCCACTTGCCGTCGGGGGAGAACATCGGGAAACCGTCGAAGCCCTTGGCCTGGGTGATCTGCTCCAGGCCCGTGCCGTCGGCGTTGATCGCCCAGATGTCGAACTCCCGGCCCTTGGGGTCGCCGGAGTTCGAGGAGAAGAGGATCCGGTCGCGCGTCGGGTGCCAGAACGGCGCGAACGAGGCCGCGTTCAAGTAGGTGATCTGCCGCGCGTCGCTGCCGTCGGCGTTGCCGACGTAGAGCTCGAGCTTCGTCGGCCGCACCAAGCCTTTGGCGAGCAGGGCGCGGAAGTCGTCGAGCTCCTTGCCTGGCTTGGGCCGGGACGCGCGCCAGACGAGCTTGCTGCAGTCGCGGTTGAAGAACGCGCCGCCGTCGTAGCCGGGCTCGAAGGTGAGGCGTTTGACGTTCTTTCCGTCCTTGTCCATCCGGTACAGCTCGATGTCGCCGTCGCGGGTGGAGGTGAAGACGATGCTCCCGTCTTTGGCGCAGACGGTGGCCTCGGCGTCGTAGCCCTTCTCGGTGGTCAGTTGCTCGAGCGCGCCGGTCGAGAGGTTCTTCTTGAAGATGTCGTAGGTGTCGTAGAGCGCCCAGACGTAGCCCAGCGACATGTCGGGCTTGGGTGGGCAGGCGTCGCCCCCGAGGTGGGTCGAGGCGTAGAGCAGCTCTTTGTCGCCGGGGAAGAAGTGCGAGCAGGTCGTCGCTCCCTTTCCGCTCGACTGCAGCGTGACGTTCGGAGGGTCGTCGAACACCGCCATCGTGTAGATCTTGTCGCAGACGTCGGCTGGGCCGCGCGCCTGGAGCGTCAGCTGGGTCCCGTCGAAGCTCCAGTAGGCCTCGGCGTTCTCTCCGCCGAAGGTCAACTGGCGCAGCTCGGAGAAGTGGGTCTCACCCGGCGCCTTCCACGACTTCGCGCCTTTCTTGTCCGGGCTGGACGTGGTCGCGGCGGCGGCCGTCTTCCCTGCCTCGGGGCCCTGCTCGAGCTTGCCCTGCGCGGCCGCGATGCGCTTCTTCGCCTCGACGATGCGCTGCGCCTGGGCCGGGTCGTCGCGGTAGTCGCGGACGAAGGTGTCGAGCGCGAGCAGCTCGGCTTTGTAGTCCGGCTGCTGGTCGTAGATCTCGGCGGCGCGCAGCAGTCCGCGGGGGGCGTCTTCGCTCCTGGGGAAGGCCTCGGCATAGGTGAGGTAGACCTCGGCGGCCTCGACGTTGCGGCGCAGGCCCTCGAGCAGGCGGATGGTGTAGAGCAGCGCCGCCTCGCGATCGACGGCCTTGGGGTGTTCGCGGGCGAGCTGCTGGTAGGTGTGGATCGCCTTGTCGAACTCGAGGCTGTTCTCGGCGTTCACCGCAATCCGGAACAGCGCCGCCGGAGCGAGCCGTGATTGTGGGTAGGTCGCGGCGATCCGCTCGTAGAACTTCTGCGCCAGGTCGGTGCGCTGCAGCCGCTCGGCGCAGACGGCGGCGTTGATCAACGCCTGGTCGGCGTGGTCGTCCTTCGGGTCGGCGTCGACGAGCTCGGCATACTTCGCGGTCGCGGCCTCGTTGCTGCCCTTGGCCATCAGGTCGTCGGCGGGCTTGAAGCGACCGCCGAGCTCGACGCTGCTCAGCGCGCCGCTGGTGGCGTCGATCGCCGTGGGTCCCGTGCCGGTGGTGGCACAGGAGCCGAGAACGAAGGCGAGCGGGAGAGCGAGGCGCAGGTTCACCGTCCCGAGAGTGCCTCTTCCGGGAGGCCCGCGTCGAGAACCACCTTTCGCTTGAGGACCCCCGGATACGGGGCGCGGCGGGCGAGCACCAGCGCGCGCTCGCACTCCGCCCAGACGAGGGGGCCGAGCGTCTGCCAGTGCGACGGGGCGACGACGGTGAGCTCGAGCAGGCCGATGGAGAACTCGAGCGCGGTGTGCGGTGGCGCCTTGAGGGCCGAGCGGAGCTTGGCGGTAAGGCCGGCGTCGACCTCGGTCTGCGAGGTCGGGCCGAGGATCAAGGCGAAGGCGTCGGAGTGGACGCGGACCACCTTGGCGGTGGGGCAGACGCGCTGCAGGGCGCTCGCGGTGTGGCGGAGCACCCGGTCTCCCTCGGGGAAGCCGTGGTTCATGTTGATCACGGTGAGCTCGCGGATGTCGACCACCGCGGCGCCGATGACCCAGCCGCCGCCGTGGGCGTGGCTGCCAAGGTCGTACTCTTCCTTGAGCAGTGAGCCCTGGTTCAAGGCGAGGGCGTGGAAGGCGCCGCTGACTGCGTCGCGCTCGCCGCGGCGGTGGGCCTCGGCGTCGATCATCGCGACGAGGGCGAGGTCGGGGGTGGGCACCGTGGGGAAGAGCGCGCGGACCCGGTTGAGCTGAGCGTCGTCGAGCATGGGTTGAGGGTTAGCGTTTGCGGCGGCAGATGTCATGACCGGCGAAGTGGCGGGGGGGCTTGCTGGCCGGGCGGTTGGGCAGGAAAGGCGAGCGGGGGCCATCTCTGCAGACGGGCTGGGTTTTGGGTATTCCGTGGCTCGGCCGCTCGTCGGTGGCATGCGGCGCTCGTTCTGATGCGAACCGCTCCGGAGCCGCGAGGGTCCGGGGGCGGGAGGAGGCGAAGGGGCTGTTTATTAAATTTAATACATACCCCTCGCGCGGTCCGCCGCCCCCCCCCGGTTCCCCTCGGCTCGACCCTGGACCCGGGGGATTGACGCGGCTCCGGAGCGCTGCGTTTCCAGAACGAGGCTGGCAGGTCACCGACGAGCGGCCGAGCCACGGCCTACCAAGCGCCCAGCCCGAATGCAGACCTGGCCCCCGCTCGCTTTTCCCTGCCCTTCTGTGAGAGCCGCTACTTCTTCGCCGCC
>JAYVRT010000431.1:0-1852 GCA_043776025.1 Archangiaceae bacterium
GGAGCCGAGCCCGAGATCCCGACCACCCGCGTGACCGGGGGCGTGTTCGCGCCGGCCTCTCTCCCCGCGGGGACGAACGCGCTCTACGGCTTCGTCGGCGCGCCCGAGCTGGGCGTCGGCTATCGGCAGGGCTTTGGGCCCATCGAGTTCGAAGCGCGCGGCCTGTTCAACCTGTTCGAGGTCTCGGTGATCGGTGAGCTCGGCGTGAAGTTCGCCGTGCTCCACCAGGACAAGCTGCGGCTGGCTCCCACGCTCGCGCTCGGGCTCGAGCTCAACGCCGGCGCGCGGTACTTCGATCGCTACAACTTCGGCTTCGTGGGGCTGCGGCCGCGCGTGGGGTTCAACGCGTCGTACGACTTCACCGACACGGTCTCAGGGCTCGCGCAGCTCGAGATCCCGTGGTCGATCGGGCTGACGGCGCAGGGCTTCCAGGCGACTCCGCTGATCGGCGCTGGCGCTGAGTTTCATCTCGGGGGCAGCTTCTCGCTCCTCATCTCCGGGCACATCGGCGTGGACGCGACGCGAGAGCCGCTGGGTGTGACGCAGGTCCGGCCCGCCTGGGCCGCGCGCCTCGGCATCGGCTACCGCCTCTTCTAACTCCCTCGCCCTGCGTAGCGGGGAGAGGGTCGGGGTGAGGGGCCGACTAAAACCGACCGCGCAGGAAGGAGACCTGGACGCCCAGCGACGTACCCGCTGCGCTCGGCGCGAGGATCGGCGCAGCGACAGGTGGAGCGAAGGCAATCCCCAGCCCCTTCACCGGATCGCCGATCACGCCGAAGACCTGGCCCTGCTTGGGCTGCTTGAACAGGTTGATCGCGCCCATCTGGAGCAAAGGCACCAACCCGATCGCGCCGATCATGAGCCAGGCGACGCTGCCTCCGTTGGGTACTCCTCCGCTCGCCTGGCCTGTCGGCAGCCAGCCCGTCGCGTAGAAAATGCCCAGCACGGCTGCTTCACCTGCAAGACCCACGAGCGCGGGGATCCACATCTCCGATTGATAGTGGCGACTGCCGTTGGCGAGGCTCACCTGCGTCTGCGCCACGGCGAGGGGAGCCGCTCCAAAGATCAAACAGAAGATGATCGACGACAGCGTCGGATCTCCGATCGCCCCGTTGGCGAAGAGCAGGAAGTACGGCAGTACCGTCACGCCCGCCGCGGTGAGTGAGCCGAAGAGCGCCTCGCTCACCATCAACCCGATTTCAGGGCCGGGCTTCTCCTGGGCCTTGGGCTGCCCGTACGGCGAATAGGGGTACGCCGACTTCGGCTGCTGACCGGGCACGTAACCGGGCCCCGGAACCATCGACGGCGGAGGCGGCGTGCCCGGCTGCTGCGCGTTGGTCGGCTCGGGCGGCGGCATCGGAGGAGGCGCTGCGGGCACCATCGGCGGCGGCGAAAAATCAGTCACCGGCGGGGTGGCGACCTGCGCCCACGCCATCGCAGGCGCGAGCACCATCACGATCATCAGGGTCTTCAGCGACATGTTCATCTCCACTTCCGGCCAGGGCTCAGCGCACTGCGATGCAATCGATCTCGACCTTCGCGCCCCTGGGCAGCGCTGAGACCTGCACGGTCGAACGAGCCGGCGGGTTGGTCGGGAAGTAACGCCCGTACACCTCATTGACCTTCCCGAAATCACCGAGGTCCGTGAGGAAGATGCCGCAGCGGACCACGTTCTCGAAGGTGCACCCCGCCGCCACCAGCACGGCCTCGAGGTTCTTCATCACCCGTTCGGTCTGGGCGCTGATGTCACCTTCGACCAGCGCGCCGGTCGCCGGGTCGAGCGGAATCTGCCCAGACAGGAACACCGCTCCATGAGGAGACAGCGCGGCCTGCGAGTACGGGCCAATCGCCT
>JAYVRT010000432.1:0-5924 GCA_043776025.1 Archangiaceae bacterium
GTGAGCGCGGCCGAGGTCATCACGTCGCCGACGGTGCGGCCGGCGAGGTTCCGTTCACTGAACAGGTCCCGGTCTTTGGCGACCGCGCGGCCGGCGAGCCGCTGCCACGGCATCGCTTCGCTGCGGACCTCGGCCCACTCGTAGTCCTCGGAGATCAGGTCCGACTTCGACACCATGCCAATCGGCTTGCCCTCGGCGTCGATCACCGGCGCCCCGCTGACGCTCTTGTCCACCAGCAGTCGAATCAACTGCTCCAGGGGCAAGTCCCGGGTCACCGAGATCACCTTGCGGGTCATGATGTCGGCGACCGTGTTCATTCAGCGCCTCGGGTCAGCCATGTCGGCTGCCAGGTCCTGCAGCTGTCCCAGCCGCTTGAGGATGTCCGGCGGCAGGTGGCTGCCGCCACTGCCGGTCCACCCGAACCAGGCGCGGTCATACATCCGGTTCGCGCAGCGCATCGCCAGGCGGGTGTGCGGATTCTCCCGAACGCAGGTCTCGAGGTAGAGGTTGTCGAGATCCCACAGCAGGGGATCCATCGAGGCTGCGCTCGCCACGCCGAGCAGGTAGAGCGCCTCGCCCCGGAACTTGCCCCGAGGCTCGGCCTCGAGCGCCCGGTGAAGGTAGCCGCTGGCCCGGAGCAGCCCCACGTACTGCCGCTCGTCGGAGAGCGGGGTCCGCGCCGCCGCGGACGCGTCGACGATCGCCGTCGCCTTGGCCACCAGCGCCGTGGGCGTCGCGGCGTTGGCGTCGAACTTGTCGGCCTGCCACTGCTTCGCGTCCGCCAGCCACTGCTCGACCGCCCGGCGCAGGAACATCGGGAGCTCGGGGCGGGCCGCTTGTCTCACCAGCAGCGCCACCGTCGCGTCGCGATCGTCCTTCACCCGGATCAACACCGACAGGTACTGCCGCAGCGCCGTCGCTTGCTCGAACCGGTCGGTCTCCGACTGCGGCGCCGACGACAGCGCCTGGTTCCAGATCGCGATCGCCCGGTCGAACTGGCGGGTGGTCGCGAAGAACTCCGCCTTGCGCAGCGGCGGAAGGTTGAGCTTGTCCACGCTGCCGCTGGCGTCCTGGAAGTCCTTCGCCACCCGCTCGCGCGAGTGACAGGCGAAGCACAGTCCGGTGACGCCCCGCAGCCGCGCGCGCGCCGCCTCCGGAGCGCCGGCCCCCAGGTCGGCCCTCGCGCGGAGCACCGAGTCGGCGAAGAGGCCGGAGATCGTCTCCTTGCCCGCCTCGGACGGCGCGAGGAACTCGTGCTGGAGGGCCGCCAGGGTCTGCAGGTCTTGATCGATCGCCGCCGCGTTGGCGGGGTTCGCGAACGCGGCCGGGTTCGCCAGCCAGGGCTGCAGGTCGATCACCGCATGGAGCGCCGCGTCCATCGCCGCCGCGGTGCTCCTGCCCGCATCACGCGGCGGAGCAGCGGCGGACGCTGCGAGGAGGACCGCGGCGAAAAATGCGGAGTTCACGCGCGGTTAGCACAGCAACCTGCGAGCCAGCCGAAGTCCCTGCGCGGCCCCTGAGAAGCGCGGGTTCCAGGTGCAAGAACGGCGCACCCGCGCCAGGACGCAAGTTCTGCATCGGTTTTGTGGTTGGTGCGGGAATCGAACCCGCCCTGGTGACGCCGCCGGCGCGCGGAGCCTGACTCCCCGGCTCGACAACGCGCCGGGGCTCCGTTACCACGCTGCGCGACCGATGCCCCTCACGCCCGAAGCCGCGAGCCGCATCTGCCTCCACGACTGCAAAGCCCGCTGCTGCTGGGGTCCGCAATACCTCCGGCTGACTCCAGCCGAGGTTCCCGGGTTCAAGGCGCGCGCGGCGGCGCTCGGGGTGAGCGCGCGGGTGCGGGACGAGCCCGACGGCGCAGGCTCCGTCCGCTACCTCGAGCACGACGGCGAGCGGTGCCCGATGCTCGACGGCGAGACCTGGAAGTGCCGCATCTACGCCGACCGGCCCCAGCGCTGCCGTGAGTTCCCCGACCGGCCGCGCCAAGGCTGCGCGATCTCCCAGCTCTAGCCGCGAGCGCCACCGCGGCGGAACTATTCGTTTCCTGACGCCGCCCGTCCAGTCGACACTCGGGCCCAGAGGCCAAACCTTGCCCGCTTCGCCCCAACAGGTCGTCATCGTGGGAGCGGGCCCCGCGGGCCTCGCCGCCGCCGCGTGTCTCAAGCAGCGAGGAGTCGCCGCGCTGATCCTCGAGGCGTCGTCGCAGGTCGGTACCGCCTGGCGAAACCATTACCACCGGCTGCACCTTCACACCCACAAGGGCGGGTCGGCGCTCCCCGGGCTCGCGTTCCCCTCTGACTACCCGCGCTACCCATCGCGCGAGCAGGTGGTCACCTACCTCGAGACCTACGCGCGCAGCTTCGCGCTCGAGCCCGCCTTCGAAGAGCCCGTCACCCAGATCGTCGCGGAGGGTTCCGGGTGGGGCGTCACCACCGCCAAGCGGGCCGTTACGGCGAAGCACGTGGTCATCGCGACCGGGTACACCCGCGTTCCGCTGCGGCCGACCTGGCCCGGGCTCGAGGGGTTTCGCGGCGAGGTGCTCCACAGCAGCGGGTACGAGAACGGCGCGAAGTGGAAAGGCAAGCGGGTGCTCGTCGTCGGCCTGGGCAACTCCGGCGGAGAGATTGCGATCGACCTCCATGAACACGGAGCCGAACCGACCCTCGCGGTCCGCAGCGCGGTGAACGTGATTCCGCGCGAGCTGCTGGGGCTTCCGATTCTCGCGGCGGGCGTCCTGTTCCGGCCGCTGCCCGCGAGGGTCGCCGATCTGCTGGCGGCTCCGCTCCTCGCGCTCTCGATCGGAGACATCACCAAGCTTGGGCTTCGCAAGAAGCCGTATGGCGCGATGGAGCAGATCAAGCGCGACGGCCGGATTCCGCTGATTGACGTCGGCACCCTCGCGCTGGTTCGGCAGGGCAAGGTGCACGTCGCGCCGGGGGTCGAGCGCTTCACCGAGACCTCCGCCGTCTTCGAAGGTGGCACGGCGCAGCCCTTCGACGCCGTCATCCTCGCGACCGGTTACCGGCCAGGCCTCGAAGCGTTCCTTCCCCTGGCCTCCGAGCTCTGTGATGAGCGCGGCATTCCGCGCGCGAGCGGAGAAGTTCGGCCCGGGCTGCACCTGTGCGGTTTTCAGCTCTCGACCCGCGGGATGCTCAAGGAGATCGGCATCGAAGCGACGGACACCGCCCAGCGGATCGCCACCGCCGGTGAGGCCCGTCCGCCGTCGGCGGCTGCGGTCGCAGGCGCTTCTTCGCCCTGAAGCTCGTCGTCCACGAGCACCACCCCAACAACGCGCCCGAACTTGCTGCGTCGGAGGCCGACCTGGGGCAGCCTTTGACCCATGCCCCTCGAACTGCGCGACCTCGCCACCGAACAGAAGTTTGAAGTGCCCAGCGAAGGCTGGACGATCGGCAGAAAGGGCGGGAAGGCCGACCTTCAGTTGGAAGAGGCTGGGATCTCGACCCGCCACGCCCGCATCTTCGCGATCAAGGAGAGCTGGTTCATCGAGGACCTCGGTTCGGCGAACGGCACCTTCGTCGGTGAGAACCGCGTCAGCACCCCGACGGCGATCGCCGCGAACGATGTCCTGACGATCGCGCGGACCAAGCTCCTCGTCGTCGGCGAGGCGTGGGATCCCAAGGCGCAGCAGACCCTGCTGGTCCAGCCGGCGATGAGCCCCGAAGAGGCCCAGGCGATGCTCGCGAAGGCGGCGAAGGCCAAAGCCCCCGCCGCGGAGCCGCCTGGGTCGGACGCCGATGACCGCACCGCGCCCGTCGGGCGGCCGGCGGTCGCTCCCGCGGCGGCGTCGAAGAGCGGCGTTCAGCCCACGGCGAACGTCGAGGAGCCGGCCGGCCCCGTCGCCGACGCGGCCGCGGCGCAGCCGGTCTCTGAGCCGGCGGACAGCGCCGCCCTCGCCACCAGCGGCAAGCCGGACCTGAAGTACTTTATGGTGGCGGTCCCCAAGGCGGTCGCCTTCTACCTGAAGGCGATTCCGTTGATGGTCGTCAACCCGATGGGCGCGATCCGCAAGGGGATCGCCGAGCAGAAGCACGAGGCGATGGAGAAGTTCGAGCTCATCGCCTACGCGCTCCCGGTCAACCTCTTCAGCGCGGCGGTCGGCTTCCTCGCGACGGTGATCGTTCAGCTGGCCACCCGCACGCTGAACCTCGGGGGCCTGATCATCGGCATGCTCGTGATTCCCGCGATCGTGGCGGTGGTGGCGAGCGCGATCACCGGGTTCGTCTGGCACCCGGTGATGGCGTGGATCATCACCAAGCTCAAGGGCGAGTCGGACGCGCGCTCGCGCACGAACTATTTCCTGATGTTCATGACCGCGTCGGCGCTGGTGGCGTTGCCCAACGGCATCGGCACGCTGCTGGGGCTGGTGCCCTTCCGGCTGGTGGCGATGGCGCAGCCGGCCCTCTCGGCGCTGGGCTCGGTGGTGGTCTTGTTCGTCGCCTACTCGTGGATGACGCACTTCAACGTCGTGAAGTGGTTCCGCACCGTGATCCTGGTCCTCGGAGCGCTCACGCTCGTCGGCGGGGTCTTCGGAATGCTGGGGCGGCTCAGCGCGCCGGCGGGTGGCGTGGGCAGCTCCTCCGACGTCGCCGCGCAGCTCGCCGCCGCCCAGAAACAGGCAGAGGAGGCGACCAAGGCCGCGGGCCAGGCGACCGATGAGGCCCAGGCGGCGATCAAGGAGGGCGAAGCCGCCGCCGAGAAGGCCGTCGCCGAGGCGAAGGCTGCGGGACAGAAGGTCGCCGTGGCGCAGAAGCCGGCTGCCGCCGAGAAGCCCGCCGCCGCGGAGCAGAAGCCCGCCGCCGCTGCTGAGAAGCCCGCGGCCGCCGCCGAGAAGCCCGCAGCCGCCGCCGAGAAGCCCGCAGCCGCGGGGCCGGCCCTCAGCTACGCGGCGTACACCCAGCTGCGGGCGGTGATCGAAAAGAAGATCGCCGACGACCCGACGCTGCTCAACCACACCCCGGGGCTGCTCGACCTCTACCACCAGTACACGAACGTGACGTTCGAGGTCGACGCCAAGTACAAGAAGCTCACCGCGAAGAAGCCGTCGGACGCCGCGCTCAACGACCGGCTGCGCGACGCCGAGCTCTTCGACAAGAGCGAGAAGGTGGTGCGCGAGCTTCAGGCCAAGCTCGGACGATGAAGAGCGGGCGTTGCCCGCGACCGGTGGGCAAGGGGAGGATGCTCAACACTTCCCTCGGCGCCAGCAGCCGCGTTCACCTCAAAGCGGCTATTCGACGCGGCCCCGGAGCTGCTCGAGCGCCTCGCGCACGCAGCCGAAGCCGATGCGCTCCTGCTCGAGGCGAAGGCGCTCTCCCCAGGTTGCCCTGAGCAACTCCCGGTGGAGCGCGTTCTCGGGCTCGGTCAGGCGGGTGAGGGACTCGGTGCTCGGTGTCTTCTCGGTCACCCACATCGGCCGGTGGGCGAGGAACGTCGACCGATCCATCAGCAGCGACCGGGCCCCGGGGAAGTGACCGCGGAACCGGTCGAGCAGGGCAAACCCGTGAGTGTCGATGTCGCCCCAGTAGAAGAGTCGCCGCGAGGCCAGCCACGGAATCTCCCCCAACTTCTCCAGCGCGTAGCCCTGGCCGAAGACCACGAGCGTCCGAGCCCGTGGCAACAGCGCGAGGCCGTTCACCTCGTTCTCGGTGACGATGACGTCTTCGACCCCGAGCTCGAGCTTCGCCAGTTCCGTCGCAGGCACCGAGAGATCCGACAGCCCGTGAAGGTGCTGCGCCTCGTCGAGAATGCGAAACCGCACCAGCGCGGGCTTCTCTCTCAAACCGAAGCGCCGATCGAACGAAGACCCCTGCTCGAGGGCCTCAGCGGGGAGGACGAGCTCAAGCAAGTCAGCGAGGACCTGACGATGCGTCTCGATGAACTTGGTGTCGACCCCTTCGATCTCC
>JAYVRT010000433.1:0-5916 GCA_043776025.1 Archangiaceae bacterium
CGAAAATTTGTAAATCAACAGGCTTGTAAATCAGTTTACAGCCGGTGGGCCGGGCCGAGCTCTTCCAGGGCGGTGATGACGGCAGTGATGTCCAGGTCCCCTTTCCCCGCTGCGCGGGCCAGGTTGTAGGTCTCTCGCAGGGAAGCGGCCGTCGGCGTCGGCACTTTGAGCTCCGCCGCGGCGTCGAGGAACAGCCCGAGATCTTTGTGCATCAGGTCGATCGAGAAGTGGGTCGAGAAGTCCCGTTCGAGCAGCGCCTTGCCCTTGAAGTCGAAGTAGGGCGACCGGAACCCGGACGCCTGCACCACCTCGATCATCTTCCGCGGGTCGACGCCGGCCCTGGTGCACTGCAACATCCCCTCGCTGAACGCCTGGAGCATCGCGGCGATCAGCACGTTCCCCGACAGCTTCACCGCGGTCGCCGCGCCCACCGGCCCACAGTGGATCGCCTTCTCTCCGACCGCGTCGAAGATCGGCTTGCACCGGGCGAGGGTCGCCTTGCTGCAGCCGGTCATGATCACCAGCGTCCCTTTCTCCGCGCCGTTCTTCGAGCCGGTCACCGGCGCCTCGGCGAAGTCGACGCCTTTGGCGCCGAAGGCCGCCTCGAGCTCCTTCGTCAACCCGCCGGAGACGGTGCTGAAGTCGATGAACAGCTGCCCCTTCTTCGCGCCCGCGAGCAGTCCGCCGGCCCCGAACGCCACCTCCCGCAGCGCGGCGGGATCCGCGACGCAGGTGCAGTAGGCGTCGACCTTCGCCGCGAGCGCTTGGGGGGTGGCTTCGGCGATCACTCCGGCCGTGGCGAGCTCCTTCGTCCGCGCCGGGGTCCGATTCCACGCGTGGACCGTGAAGCCCTTCGCCGCGAGGTTCTTCGCCATCCGACTGCCCATCAACCCAAGTCCGAGAAAGCCGACGGTTTTCATGGGGTGGCCGTAGTTCAGACCGGGCGCCGTTTCAACGCGCAGGGCGCCGTCGAGGCGATGTGCGCTGCATCGCGGGTTGACGGGCAGATCGCCGCGATTGGACTGCGCCGCTCATACGCTTCAAGCGCAACACCGACCGGTCAGACGGCAGGCGCCCGCCTCAAGCCCCAGTGACCGCTCGGAAATCGATTCGGCACGGTGGGTGCTCACTGCTGTGCACACCCCGGAGAACCAATGACTCGAATTACCCTCTCGATGGCTGTGATGGCGTTGCTGGTCGGTTGCGAGCCGACCGCGGAGATCTCCGAGCCCGGCGGAGGACGCGGTTCGACCACCCCGACCACGGGGACGACCTCCGCGCAGCTGGTCGGCGATCCGTTCCTCCCCTCGCTCTCGCCCCACCGGCTCGCGGTCGGCTCGGATCGCGTCCTTGTCTCCGACCCCGAAGGCGCCGCGTCCGACGGCCGTCGGCCGATGGTGCACGTGCTCCAGCTTTCCTCCGGCGTCAGGCTCGCGTCGCTGGTGCTCCCCGACGGCGCCAACCCCGGCGCGATCGAGGTCGATGCTTCCGACCGCAAGGGCTACGTCGTCGCCCAGGGCCTCGGCGGCGTCTATTCCATCGATCTCGCCACGGCGCAGCTGGGCAAGTTCATCCCCACCTGCGCGGCGCCGATCGACTTGGCGATCTCCGCCGGCACGGTGAAGGTCGCCTGCCGCGGCGGCGAGGTGGTGACGCTCTTCGAGGGTACCGTGCAGCGCGCCTTCGTCGCGGCGAACCTGACCGCGATCACCGTCAACGCCCAGGGCCGCGTCGTCGTCGCCACCGCAGAGGCGAAGCTTTTCGAGGTCGGCGCGACCGCCGGCGTCACGCCGCAGCCGGTGATGCTCCATGACGTCCGCGCTCGGAGCCTCGTCCCCAACACCGCGCGCCGGCTCGTCAGCGTCGCACAGGGCCCGGTGGCGATGCTGTTCCAGCAGAGCATCGACGGCGAGCTGAGCTCGGACAAAGGCAGCGGCGTCGTCCCCGGTCAGAACGGCGGTGGCGGGTACGGCGGTGACGGCTCGGGCTGCTCGATTCCCGCGGCGCGGCCGGCGCTGGTCGGCCTCACTCCGGGCGGCAGTCTGGGCGAGAGCCACGGCTCGCAGGTCGCGCTCGCGGTGGACCTGGCTGCTTCGCCTGACGGCAAGACCCTCGCGGTCG
Source organism: Archangiaceae bacterium (assembly GCA_043776025.1). Classification (GTDB taxonomy): domain Bacteria; phylum Myxococcota; class Myxococcia; order Myxococcales; family Myxococcaceae; genus JAYVRT01. Next base: position 2,122 of record JAYVRT010000433.1, read on the forward strand.
CCGACGGCTCCGGCGGCACAGTCGAGTTGACGCCGGTCACCACCCTCACCACCCCCTCCAGCACCAGCGGTGCTCCCGGCTGCGCGATGGGCCTGCCCACCTTCGACAACGCGGGCCTGCCCCCGAACCAGATCCAGGTGCCAGCTCCGATGGCGCTCGCCTGGGTCTCTGACGGCCGGCTGCTGGTCCTCAACGGTTCGCCCAACCTCGAGGTGCGGGTGCTCTCCGGCCCCACCTTCGCCACCGCGCAGACGATCTCCATCCGTCCCCGGCAGGTTCCGGACGGCTTCACCCTGTTCCATTCGCGCCCCAACCCGGCGCCGCTGGGAGTCCCCGTCGGCCTCTCCGGCGGTGGGTCGATCACCTGCGCCAGCTGCCACCCCGACGGGCTGAGCAACGGCGCGGTGACCACGCTCGCCGGAGTCACCCACAAGGTGATGCCGCTGGCCGGCCGCCTCTCGACCGCCACCCAGATGCACTGGGACGCGAAGCCCTTTCACGAGGCGATCGTCGCCGGCACCTGGCAGACGCAGATGGGCGGGGCGCCGCTCTCCACCGCCCGTGAGCTCGCGCTCCACAGCTACCTCTCCCAGCTCAAGGCCCCGCGCGGTGTCGAGCTCGACGCGGCGCAGCTCGAAGCCGGGCAGGCAGCGTTCGCCAAGGCCGACTGCGCCGCTTGCCACCTCGCCAGCCGCGGCTTCACCAACGACGCCACCGCCGACGTCGGCAAGGGGATGCACAAGGTCCCCTCGCTCACAGGGCTCGCCTACACCGCGCCGTACATGAGCGACGGCTGCGCCGCGACCCTCGAGCAGCGCTTCGACAACGTCGGCTGCGGTGGAGGTGAGCTCCACGGCAAGCCCTCGCGGCTCGACGCCACCGAGCGCGCGGCGCTGATCCGCTACCTCAAGTCGCTCTGAAGGGGGAGCGGCGCGACTGGCCCCCGGCCCCTTTTGCGATCGGGGCGCGGGGGCTCAACCGTTGCTATGCTGCGCTGCGGACGCATGCGATTTCCCCTGTTGAGCTTCCTCCGAAAAGAAAACTCCGCGCCCGCCCGCCGCGAGCGCCAGGAGCAGCTCGAGCGGCTGCTCACCGAGGGTCTGCGGACGCTGTCGGGGATGCTCAAGAGCGCGGCCGACACCCTCGAGCGCCAGCGCCTCGAGCGGTCCGGCTACGAGAAGCAGGACAAGTTCCTCAAGCGGCACGACCCCTAAGCCCCAAGCGTGTTCTACCGGGGGTTCCGCGCCGTCGTCGTGCTGTTGCTGAGGCTCTTCTACCGCTTCGAGCCGGTGTCGGATCCACACGGCGGGCTCTCGCGCGAGGGGCCGGTGATCTTCGTCGGCAACCACCCCAACGGGCTGGTCGACCCCGGCATCGTCTTCGCCACCACCCGCCGCCACGTCACCTTCCTCGCCAAGGCGCCGCTGTTCAAGATGCCGGTGCTCGGCTGGATGCTGAAGTGGATGGACGCCCTGCCGGTGTTCCGCAAGCAAGACAGCCCGGGGGAGATGACGAAGAACGAGAGCACGCTGACCGCGAGCATCCAGGCGTTGGGGACGGGGAGGGCGATCACCATCTTCCCCGAGGGGAAGAGCCACTCCGAGCCGCAGCTGGCGGACCTGAAGACCGGGTGTGCCCGCATCGCGCTCGAGGCGGTGCGGCAGGGGGCGAAGGTTCAGATCGTGCCGGTGGGGCTCAACTACCGGCAGAAGGATCGCTTCCGCTCGCGGGTCCGGGTGGATGTCGGCCCGGCGATCGACCCGGCACAGTTCGCCCCGAAGGACACAGAGGATCCCCACGACGCCGCCCGCCGGCTCACCGACGCGATCGCCGACGCGCTCCGCGCGGTCACTTTGAATCTCGAGCAGTGGGGAGACCTGCCGCTGCTGGAGACCGCCGAGGCGCTCTACGCGCTCAGGGTCGGCGAGCGCGCAAAAGACCAGGAAAGGCTCGCCGCATTCGCCCGGGGGATGCAGCTGCTGCGCGAAGAACAGCCCCAGCGCTTCGAGCAGCTGAAGACCGAGGTGCTCGCGTTTCAGAGCCGGCTCTCGCTGGTCGACGCCAAGGCGCGCGAGCTCGCCTACCGGTACCGGCCTTCGACCGTCGTCTGGTTCATGGTGAGGAACCTGCTCTGGCTGCTCGGCCTGCCGCTCGCGCTGTGCGGCATCGTGCTCTTCGTCATCCCCTACTGGATTCCGATCTTGATGGTGAAGGCGGTCAAGCCCGAAGAAGACGTCGAGGCGACGGTGAAGGTGCTGACGCTGCTGCTGCTCGCGCCGCTGTGGCTGGCGCTGGTCACCGTCGGCGCCTGGCTCGGCTTCGGCTGGCCCGCGGGGCTGGCGGCGCTGCTGGGGACGCTGCCGCTGGGCCTCTTCACCCGCTACTACTTCGAGCGCCGCGTGAGCGCGATGCGCGACGCCCGGATGTTCTTGGTGCTCGCCAGCCGCAAGCGCCTCAAGGCGCGGCTGCTCGCCGAGGGTGACGCGCTCGCGGCGCAGATCGAAGCCGTCGCCGCCGAGCTGCGGCCCCGCGTCGTCGCCTGAAGAGGCCGAAAGCGACTTCCGCAAGGGATCCCAGCCCGTCGAGACAAGCGACGGCCGAACGTCGGACTCCGGCTCAGAAGTTAGACGAGCTCCGCGCTCAGGGCAGCAGCGCCTCGAGCGTGTAGGAGCCCGACTGGATGTTCGTCGCGCCGCCGACCCGGATGAAATACGTCGAGCCGTTCGACACCGGAACAGTGAGCGTCTCAGCGACTCCGGCGGTGGTGTTGTTGCGGCAGCCGGCGGAGACCTCGGTCGCCGTCTGGCAGGAAGAGCCCGAGAGCACCGAGACCACTGGGTCGAAGCCAGGAGTGGGGGTGACGATCAGGCTCAGGTTCCCGGAGCGGGGAGCGACGAACTGGAAGACCGCATCAGGGCTGCTCGGAGCAGTGACGCAGCCGACCGGGATGTTGTTGATCAGTCCGGTCGTGCTGCCGGCGACGATCGCTCGGGTTCCGGTGAGGACGATCGCGCGCATGTCGTTGCAGGTGTCGCCGACCGTCACGGAGCGGCTGAGCACCAGCGAGTAGTTCCCGGAGTCAGACAAGTGTGAATCCGCCACGAGCACGTAGACTCCGGTGGCCAGCGCGTTCGTCTTGAAGCCGGCGAGCGTGTTCGATGCGGTCTGGGAGCAGGCGAGCAGCGGGCCGCCGACGCACCCTCCGGTGTGAAGCTTGAGGAACGGACCGACCGAAGCATTTCCGGTCTCGGTTGCGAAGACGTATCCAGGGTTGCCCATCACGAAGCTGAACGCGAGGTCGGGGCCGGTGGCCAGGACACCGGTGCACGCCCCGAGGGCATTGGCCGAGGTGGTGCTGGTTCCCACGAGAAAGCCCGAGGACTCGAAGGTCTCGTTGGTGAAGGTCACCGGGAAGGGCGCGGCACAAGTTCCGGTCGGGTCGGTGATCGTCGTCGTGAGGTCGAAGGTGAACGGGGTCGCGCCGTAGCCATCGACGACGATGAACACCGTCGCCGCCGTTGCGGTCGGGTTGGTCCAGGTTGCGACGTCCGGAACGCCCGCGGTCGTGGTGTCGCCGCCACCCAGGCAGCTGGTGGGTGTGGGGATGCAGGCCGCCAGGTTCTGCAGAAGATAGATGGCGGCATCAGCGTTCGGGGTCGGGGCGACACCGATGACCGAGGCGGTCAGAACCTTGCCCGCCGGAACCGAGATTGAATAGACACGGTCGGGGCCGACTTCGGCGTACCCAGTACAAGCCGGAGCCGTATCGAGCGGGCTGTAGTTGTTCGCGTAGCC
>JAYVRT010000434.1:0-5903 GCA_043776025.1 Archangiaceae bacterium
CCCCCCCTGCGCTCGCTCCGGATCTCACCACCCGCGAAGTCGTCGAGGGCCTGACGCAGCAGACCGGCAGCGTCTGCGCCGGCTGCCACGCGACGCTGATCAACCCGCTGGGCTTCGCGACGGAGAACTTCGACGCCCTCGGCCGGCGGCGCACCACCCAGACGCTCTTCGACGCGGCCGGCGCGGTCGTCGGCAGCAAACCGGTCAACACCACCAGCGTTCCCCGGGTGAACGCCGCCGCCGCGACCGCGTCCGTCGGGGCCGCCGACGTCACCCGGCTCCTCGCCGAGTCGGGGAAGTTCCAGACCTGCTTCACGCGCCAGTACTTCCGCTACACCTTTGGGCGCGCGGAAGATCCGGTCGCCGACGGGTGCGTGCTCGCGGCGATCGACACCGCGGCGCGCACCGGGACTCCGCTGGCCGACGTGTGGAAGCAGGCGGCGCTGCGGCCGGAGTTCAAAGCCCGGAGGATCCCTTGAACCGCCGCCGCTTCCTCCAGGGGCTCGGGGGCCTGTCGCTCGGGCTGCCGGTGCTGCCCCCGCTGCTCTCGCGGCGGGCGTTCGCCCAGGCGGCGATCGCTCCGAAGTACTTCGTTCACTTCTGCACCGATCACGGGGGCATCTGGAGCGCCAACATGTTCCCGGCCGCGGCGGCCGCGGCGCAGACCCAGAGCTACGCGGGACGAACGGTGAAGCGGGCACCGCTGAGCCTGACGGTGAACGCCGGGACGGCGAGCCTGTCGCCGGTGCTCTCGGCGCCTTCGAGCGCGCTGACAGCGGGCCTGGCGGCGAAGATGAACGTGATCCAGGGGCTCGATATCCCCTGCTACATCGCGCACAACACCGGCGGGCACCTGGGCAACTTCGCGCGCAACGACGGCAACGGCAGCGACGGGATGCTGCTGCAGGGCTTCCCCCGGCGGACGATCGATCAGGTGATGGGGTGGTCGACGGCGTTCTACCCGGACCTCGTCGGGGTGCGGCAGCGCGCGATGACCATGGGCCGGCGCATCGGGTACAACTTCGCCAACCCCGCGACCCGCACCGGAGCGATTCAAGAGATCGTCGCCACCGACGACTCGCTGGCCCTGTTCGATCAGCTCTTTCCCCCGGGCTCGATGCAGGGCCCGGCGCCACGCGCGCCGATCGTCGACCGGGTGATCGACAGCTACAAGCGGCTGCGCGACGGCAACCGGCGCCTCTCCACCGCGGACAAGCTGCGGCTCGACGACCACCTGCAGCGGCTCGACGAGCTGCAGCGGCGGCTCAACGTCACCGCCAAGCCGACCTGCGTTCAGCCGCCGCGGCCGGCGAGCAGCAACTACGCCCTCTTCGGTGGGACCTACGACGTCGAGCCGGCGAAGCACGCCGCCTGGTACGACCTGCTCAACGACGTCACCGTCGCGGCGTTCTCGTGCGGGCTGTCGCGCATCGCCACGGTGAAGGTGGACCCGACCTTCTCGACCTACGCCGGCGACTGGCACCAGGACATCGCCCACAAAGCCGATCTTCACACCGGCAACGCCCAGGCGACGATCGCCGCGGCGCACCAGAAGTTTTTCCAGACGGTCTTTCTCGATCTGGGCCGGAAGCTCGACGCCGTCAGCGACGGCATGGGCGGCACGCTGCTCGATCACACCCTGCTCGTCTGGTCCCAGGAGTCTGGCAACATCACCCACGACAATTTCTCGATGCCGGTCATCACCCTCGGCTCGGCCGGCGGCTACTTCACCACCGGCAGCCATGTCGATTACCGGAACCTGGCCGCGCCGCTCGATTCGAACGCGGCCGAGAAGGAATACCCCGGCCTTTTCTACCAGCAGTGGTTGGGGATGAATCTGCGGGCCTTCGGCATTCCGCAGTCGGAATGGTCCGAGCCGGATCACAACGGCTATGGGTACCGTTACGCCAAGGTGAACTTCGCCCAGCTCACCACCCAGCTGGCCTACCCGGACTCAATGTGGGTGCTCGCCGGGGACCCGCTGCCGTTCCTCAAGGCATGAGGCGCCTCGCAGTCTTCGCCGGCGTCCTGATCGCGGGCTGCATCGGCCGGGCGGATCTTCCTCTTGGAGTCGATGCCGGCACAGACGTCGACGCGGGCGGGGATGCTGGAGCGTTCGATGCGGGAACCAATGACGCCGGGTCAAACGACGGCGGGATCGACGCCGGCGTCGATGCAGGGTCGATCGACGCAGGGATCGACGCCGGTGCCGCGGATTCAGGCGCGGGCGACGCCGGCCTCGACGGCGGGGCGGACGCGGGCGCAGGCTGCTTCGTCGCCGTGGGGTACGGCGGCCGAAGGCTGCGGACCGCCGACGGCGTCACCTGGACGGATGACATCGCGTGGGCGCCGAACGGCGGCGATGATCCGGATCTGCTGCGTGCCGTCGGCTTCGGCAACGGAGGCTTCGTCGCGGTCGGCTACCGGATCGCGACCTCACCGAACGGCAGCGTCTGGACAGATGCGGGGACGATGGGCCAATGGCTCGGCGGGATCTCCTACGCCAAGGGCCTGTGGGTCGCGGCCGGCGGATACGGGCGCCGCGCGCACAGCGTCGACGGTGTCGCCTGGGTCGACAGCGCTTCCGATGGGATCACCAACGCCTTCCGGGCCTCGACCTACGACTCGGTGAGCCAGCGCTGGGTCGCAGTCGGCGACAACGGGGTCCGGATGAGCTCGGGCGACGGCGTCGCCTGGTCCGCCGGTGACGGCGGCGCCAGCCTCGGCTTCGCGCGGATCGCCAGCTGCGGCGGGCGGACGATCGCCGCCAGCGGAGGCCAGGTGATCATCAGCGCCAACGGCGGCCTCGAGTGGTCGGCGCCCGTCAACGTTGGAGGTGGGGCGAACGTCACCGGGCTCACCTGCAACTCCACCGGATTCCTCCTCGTCGGCCAGGGAAAGGTCTTCAGCTCCGTCGACGGGCTCTCGTGGGCCGCCACCAACGTGACCCAGGTCCAGGGCCCAGCCGCCTGCGCCGGGATGCTCTGCGTGATCAACGACGGCTCGAAGGCATGGCGTTCAACCAATGGCGGCGGCAGCTGGGCCCAGACCGCGACGTTCTCAATCGGCCCGCAGGCCTTCGAGAGCGTCACCTACGGCGTTCCCTAGCCGGACCGCAGACCCTCGACCCCTCCGCCCCTCCCGTCGGTTACTCGGTTACTCGGTTACTCGGTTACTCGGTTACTCGGTTACTCGGTTACTCGGTTACTCGGCCCCCTGCGCCAGGGTTGTTGTCGTGATTTCGCGTACGTGAGTCTCGGGGGCGAGGAAGCAATGACAACGTGACGAAACCATTCTCCCCGGCGTTCAGGAATAGGATGGTCGAGCGGCTGGTCGGCAAGGACGCGATCAGCGCGAGACAGTTGCAGTCCGAGGTCGGTGTGCCGCAGACGACGCTCTCACGCTGGCTCGAGGAGGCGCGTAGCCTTCCGCTCGTGCCCCCTCCGAAGAGTTCGAAGACCTGGTCGATTGACCAGAAGATCAAGGTCCTGTCGGATGCAGCGAAGCTGACCGGCGAAGAGCTCACTGCGTTCCTCGAGCAGCAGGGACTTCGACTCGCGGAGTTTCAGCAGTGGCGACTCTCGCTGGACGAGGAAGGCAGATCTTCCAAGGTGATTACGAAGCGCATCCGCGGACTCGAACGTGAGCTGGCGCGGAAAGAGAAGGCCCTCGCAGAAGCGGCGGCGTTGCTCCTTCTCAAAAAAACTCCACTCGGCATTGGGGGACGAGGACGACGACATGGACGAGGGGAACGAGAAGTGATTCTTCAGCTCGTCACGGAAGCGGGCGACCAGGGCGCAGGTCTGCGCGCAGCCTGCGAGATCGTCGGCATCTCTTCGCGCACGTTCGAGCGTTGGCGGGTGCGTCCCGATGGTGGGGATTGTCGCTCTGGCCCTCGTCACGCGGCACCGAATGCCCTGTCTGCCACCGAGCAGCCCCGGGTCTTGGCTGTGATGGCAGCGCCGGAGTACGCGGGGCTTTCGCCGAAGCAGCTCGTGCCGCGATTGGCTGATGAAGGGCGCTACCTGGCCTCGGAATCGACGATGTATCGGCTCAAGCGCGGACTCGACCTGCGAAGCGCGCAGCGTGCTGGCCAGCGGACCCACGTCGCCAGAGCAAGCCTCGTCCACCACGCGACCGGGCCGAACCAGGTGTGGAGTTGGGACATCACGTGGCTGCCGACGCTGGTGCGTGTCGTCCTCAACCCCGAACTCCAGCTCTCAACCTCCGCTTGATCACCCATCACGACAACTGCCTTGACGCTCACCGTCGGTTACTCGGGTCACCTCGGTTACTCGGTTACTCGGGTCACTCGGGTCACTCGGGTAATTACGCAGCGAGAGCGCCGTCACCAGGCCGCAGGCGCCGGCACCGACGATGGCCACCGGCACGTGGGGCGTACCCTCGGGCAGGGGGGTGGAACGGATCACGGTGGGAGTCATGGACATTGGCTTTCAGGCGGGTGGGCTGGTGGATGGGTGGGTGGAAGGGCTGTGGCCGGCGCGGTCCGGGTTCAAGCTGTGACACCGCTCGCCGGAGTCTCGCTGCGCTCGCGCGCCAGGCGCAGCTTGAGTTGGGGCAGAAGCCCGCCGGCGCGCGCCATCTGCAACAGGAATTCGGGCACCGCATCACAGGCCAGCCGTTCGCCGGAGGGCAGGCGCAAGGCCAAGACCGGTTCCTCGATGGCCAGGCGCTCCTGGCCTGCCACGGCTCCGGCCTGCGGGCAGGTCAACAGCAGCAGCCCCAGGTTGAAGGCATTACGAAAAAACAAGCCGCCGTAGCTCGGCGCGATCACCGCCGCCACGCCCAGATGCACCAGAGCCGCAGCCGCCTGCTCGCGCGAGGAGCCGATGCCGAAGTTGCGCCCGGCCACCAGCACATCGCCGCGGCGCACCCGGACGGCAAACTCCGGCAGGCGATTCTCCAGGCAATGGCGGGCGATGGTCTCGATGCCATGCTGCATGTAGGCGCCCGGCGCCAGGGCGTCGGTGTCGATGTCATCACCCACATGCCAGACCGTGTGCCACGGCGTGGCGGCGGTCATTGCAGTACCTCGCGCGGGTCGGTGATGTACCCGCGCAGCGCGGACGCCGCCACGGTGTAGGCCGACCCCAGGAACACCCGGGTGCTGACAGGGCCCATGCGACCCTTGAAGTTGCGCGCGGTGCTGGAGATCACGGTCTGGTTCTCGGCGAAACCCGCGCCATACCCCGCGCAGGCGCCGCACGTGCTGGGCAGCACCGTGGCACCAGCGTCGGTCAGCACCTGCATCGTGCCCTCGCGCTCGGCCTGGGCACGGTCCTTCAGGCTGGCCGGCGCCACCATGAGCTGCACACCCGCGGCGACCTTGCGCCCGCGCAGCACCCGGGCTGCGAAGCGCAGGTCGTCGAGCTTGGCGCCGGTGCAGGCGCCGATGTAGGCCACATCGATGCATGTGTCGGCATGGTCGGCAAGGGGGACCCCGCGGGCCGGGCTGTCGGGTGCGGCGAGTTGGGGGCCGAGCGTGGCGGCGTCAAAATTGTGCCGCACCTCGGTGCTGCCCGGGTCCGAATGCAGGCCGTCGATCACCGGCACGGGAGCGTCGGGTGCCACACCGGCGAGCCATTCCAGGGTGGTGGCATCCGGGGCCACCAGGCCGGTCTGGGCGCCGAGTTCGGCACTCATGTTGCACAGGGTCATACGTTCTTGCATCGGCAAGCCGCGCACGGCCTCGCCGCTGAACTCGACGGCCTGGTAGTCGGCGCCGTTCATGCCGAAACGCGCGATCATGGACAGCATCATGTCCTTGGCGCAGACGCCGGGCGACAGGCGCCCGCTCCAGTGCATCTCGATCGTGCGTGGCACGCGCAGCCAGATCTCGCCGGTGACCACCACACCCAGCATCTCGGTGCTGCCGATACCGA
>JAYVRT010000435.1:0-1842 GCA_043776025.1 Archangiaceae bacterium
GAAGGTGCGGAAGTCCTCGGCGGACTTGAACGGCGTCGGAGCGTCCTTGAGCCAGGCGCGGGCTCCGACGAACCCCGCGTCGGCGAGCAGCTTCAGCTCAACCTCGGGGTCGGCGAAGTGCGCGGGGTATTGGAAGCCAGAGAGGAATGCGGCGTAAGGCGGAGTCTCCGCGACCTCGCGGGACAGGGTGATGAAGTCGCGCAGGTTCCCCCGGCCGCCGTACTGCGCGTGCAGTCTCCCGCCGGGCTTCAGCAGCCGCGCGACGCCGTGGAAGAGCGCGGCGTGGTCGGCGACCCAATGCAACGTGGCGGTGCTGAAGACGACGTCGGCCTGCAGGTCGAGCGTCAGGTCGCCGAGGTCGGCCTGGTGAAACTCGACGCGCGGGCCGAAGCGCTTGAGCTCGGCGCGGGCCTTGTCGAGCATCGGCGCGGAGGCATCGAGGGCGATCACCCGGCCGCGGGGGAGCCGTTCGAGCAGGTGCGCGGTCAGGCGCCCGGTGCCACAGCCGGCGTCGATCACCGTCTCGTCGCCGTTGAGCTTCAGGTCGGCCATCACCTGCAGGCCCCAGTTGAGCTGGGGCTCGCTCACCCGGTGGTAACTCTCGGCGTTCCAGTCGACCCAGGACATGCGGCATTTCTAACCGGCCCGGCGGGGAGAGTCGTCTCGTTCTTCCTCGATGGTGAACCGGGCTACGCTTGCGCGGGTTGAAACCGGACAAGGACAGCGACCTCACTGGAAAGAAGGTGGGGGAGTACGACGTGCTCGGGCGCATCGGCGTCGGCGGCATGGGCGTGGTGTACGAGGGCCTGCAGCCGATGATCGGCAAGCGGGTAGCGATCAAGGTGCTGCTGCCGCACCTGTCGAGTGAGCAGGAGCTGGTCGGACGGTTTCTCTCCGAGGCCCGGGCGGTCAACGCGATCGGTCATCGCGGAATCGTCGACATCTTCTCCTTCGGGCAGCTCTCCGAGGGAGTGCACTACTTCGTGATGGAGTACCTGGAGGGCACGTCGTTCGACAAGCTGCTGAAGGATCGCGGGGCGCTGCCCGCCTATGACGTGCTGGTCTGGACCTCCGAGGTGCTCGACGCGCTCGCGGCCGCGCACAACAAGGGGATCATCCACCGCGACATCAAGCCGTCGAACCTGTTTCTGGTGCACAGCAACCGCTCGAACCCGTACGTGAAGCTGCTCGACTTCGGGATCGCCAAGCTCGGGGCCGCGCTGGGAGAGAACACGCCGCAGACGCGTGCCTCGATGTTGATCGGCACGCCTGACTACATGTCGCCGGAACAGGCGCGCGGCAAGCCGATCGGCCCAGCGACCGACATCTACGCGCTCGGCTGCGTGGTCTTCGAGATGCTCACCGGCGATCGCCTCTTCAGGGGCGAGAACCCGATGCAGACGATGTTCATGCACGTCGAGGAGGCGCCGCGGCTGTTGTCGCAGGCCGCGCCAGGGATTCCGCAGCAGCTCGACGAGCTGATCGCCTGGACACTGGAGAAGGATCCAGCGCGCAGGCCTCAGAGCGCGGGTGAGCTGCGCGATCAGGTCGAGGCGCTGCTCGACATCATTCCCCGGGACACCGCGCCCGCCGCGACAGTGGTTCGCAACCCGTCGGCCAAAGGGACTCCGCCACCGGTCAGCTCGGGCATCCGCAGCCGGAGGCCGCGGGCGGCGACTCCACCGCCCTCGGCTCCGACCGCCCGCACCCCATCGCACGTCGCGCCCACCCGCGCGGCGACGCCGACGCTCGACGAGTCGGTGAAGACCCTCGAGCCGTTGGGTGGCCACTCGAACATCGAACCGCTCGCCGACAAGACCCAACTGCGGCAGGCGATCATCA
>JAYVRT010000436.1:0-5896 GCA_043776025.1 Archangiaceae bacterium
GAGCCGCACCTTGCGCGAGGGCGTGAAGTACGCGATGCGCAGCGACGTGATGTTCCGGGCGCTGGAGAGCTGAGCAGCGGCGGCAGCGTCGTCTACTTCGGCGCCGCGACCTTCGGCGGCTCGACCTTGATCCCCAGCTGGTCGCAGGCGAAGGAGAAGACGTCGACGGTCTGGGCGATCTCCTCCTGCAGCGGGGTGCCGAAGCCGTGGCCACTGTCGGCGCTGGTCCGCAGGAGCACCGGCCGCTTCGTCCCCGAGGCCTGCAGCCGCGCGGTGAACTTCCGGGAGTGGAATGGGTCCACCCGCGGGTCATTGGCGCCGGTGAGCATCAGCACCGCGGGGTACTGCACCCCGTCTTTGACGTGCTGGTAGGGCGAGTAGGCGGCGAGCGCCTTGAACTGCGCCTCGTCCTTCACCGAGCCGTACTCGGTGGTGTTGAAGACGCCGTTGGGCGCGGTCTCGAAGCGGAGCATGTCGTAGTAGCCGACCTCGGAGATCACCACCTTCGCCAGGCCCGGGTGCTGGGTCAGGCTCGCGCCCATCAGCAGCCCGCCGTTGCTCCCGCCCTCAATCAGCAGCTTGTCGGCGCTCGCCAACTTCAGCTGTGCGACCCGCTTCGCGCAGGCCTCGAAGTCGTCGAAGACGTTCTGCTTGTGGGTCAACATTCCCTCGGTGTGCCACCGCTCGCCGAACTCGCCGCCGCCGCGCAGGTTCGCCTGGACGAAGACGCCGCCCAGCTGCAGCCACAGCGCCACCGTCGGGTCGAACCCGGGGCCCAGGGAGATGTTGAAGCCGCCGTAGCCGGTGAGCCAGGTCGGCCGCTTCCCGTCGGCCTTCAGCCCCTTCGGGCGGACGATCGAGATCGGGATCTTCGTCCCGTCCTTCGAGGTGCCGCTGTCCTGGATCGCCTCGAAGCCCGAGAGGTCCACCGGCGAGGTCTGCTTGAGCAGCGTCGGCGACAGCGCCCCGGTCTTCGCGTCGTAGCGGAACCAGGCGGTTGGCTGGAGAAAGCCGGTGACCACCACCAGCACGTCGTCGCCCGACAGCTTCACCATTCCGCCCGCGGTCGTCAGCGGAGGGGTGGCGATCGTCGACGGCGCTTCTCCCTTCAAAGAGAGCACCCTGATCGTGGACGCGCCCGCGACCAGCTCGGTGACGTAGAGCTTGCCCGGGGTGGGGCGGAAGGAGACCAACGGGTCCTTGCCCTCGGGGACGATCACCGTCGCCTTGTCGAGCGAAGGCGTCGCCAGCGCCAACCGCAGCAGCTTCGCGCGCGGGGCGTCCTGGGTCGACCGCAGGTAGATCGCGTCGTCGAAGCCGAACTGGGCGCCGATGATCTTGTCCTCGTACTTGCTCACCTGGGTCCACTTGCCCTTCGGCGGGAGCAGCCACAGCTCGAACTCTCCGCCGTCGCCCTTCTGCTTCAGGTCCAGCTGCCACTTCCCATCCGGGCTGGCGCGCAGGAAGTTCTCCGCGATCCGTTCGAACTCCTTTCCCAGGCCATAGGTGTCGCTCTTCGCCGGCGTGCCGACCTTGTGGAACCACACCTGCTGGAAGAAGTTGAGGTCCTCCGGCGGGCGCTCTTTGTCCAGCGGGTGGCGGGTGTAGAAGAACCCCGAGCCGTCGTCGTTCCACGAGGCGCTGCCGCCGGCGGTGCCGGTGTTCACCGCGGGAACCGCCTCGCCCAGCTCCTTGCCGGTCGCGGTGTCGTAGACGTGGCCGTCGCCGCGCTCCGAGCCGCCCTTCGACAGCGAGATCAACACCTTCTTCCCGTCGATCGACGGCTCGAAGAAGTCGATCGAGGTGCCTCCCGTGGGGTCGAGGGCGAGGGGATCGAAGATCACCCGCTGCTTCAGCTCGCCTTCGGCGCTCTCGATCGCCACCACCGCCGGCTGCTGCCGCGGCGGCTGGAACTGCAGCGCGAACAAAGTCCCGCCCCGCATCACCAGCGAGCCCCAGTGGGGGGCCGGGTGGTTGAGGATCGCCTCGATCCGCCTGGCCAGCTCGGCTCGCCCCGGCAGGGCGTCGAGCACGGCGCGGGCGCGCGCGTTCTGATCGTCGCTCCACTTCTTCACCTCCGGGTCGGCTCCGCTCTCCAACCACCGGTAGTCGTCGGTGAGCTTCGTCCCGAAGTACCCGTCGACGACGGGATGCTTCGGCGTCGCAGGCAGGGCAGGGGCCGCCGTCAACAGCAATACCGTGAGGAGCATGGCCGCGGACCCTATATTGAAGCCTCAGTGACTTCGATCATCGTTCTCGCGGCGGCAGCGTTCGTCTTTCCGCTGCTGCTGGTGATGACCGCCCCCTACGGTCGCTACGCGCGAAGAGGCTTCGGGCCGATGATGCCGGCGCGGCTGGGCTGGGTGGTGATGGAGGCGGTCGCCTTCTTCGTCTTTCTCTGGGCCTACTCGACCCAGAACCCCTTCCGCGACGCTCTGACCGTGCGGTGCCTCGCCGGGCTGTGGGCGGTGCACTACTTCAACCGCACCTTCGTCTTCCCGCTGCAGATGAAGGACCAGGGGAAGCACAAGCCGATCTTCACCGTGGCGATGGCGGTGATCTTCAACGCCCTCAACGGGTGGGGCAACGGCGCCGCCCTCGTGCCGCGCGAGGTCGACGCCCGTTTGATCCTCGGCGTCGCGATGTTCGTCACCGGCTTCGCGATCAACCTCTCCTCCGACGCCGCGCTCCGGGCGCTGCGCAAACCAGGGGAGTCCGGTTACAAGATCCCCTACGGAGGGCTCTACCGCTGGGTCAGCTGCCCCAACTACCTGGGAGAGCTGATCGAGTGGACCGGGTTCGCGATCGCCGCGTGGACGGCGCCGGCGGTCGCCTTCGCCGTCTTCACCTTCGCCAACCTCTTTCCGCGGGCGCTGGCGCACCACCGCTGGTACCGGGAGAAGTTCCCCGACTACCCGAAGGAGCGCCGCGCGATCATCCCCTGGGTGCTTTAGAGCTACTTCGGCCCCTCGCGGACGCCGATCGCCAGCTGTCCCAGTCCCGCCCCCTTCGCCAGCTCCATCACCTCGACCACCTTGCCGTGGGTGACGCCCTCGTCGGCCTGGACGATCACCATCGTGTCGGGGTTCTTCAGCTTCGCGGCGTCGAGCGCCTTCTTCAGCTCCTCAGCGGTGAGCACGTCACCCCCGACGACGATTCGCCCGTCGGTGAGGATCGCGATCGACAGGTCCGAGGCCTGGGGGGTGACGTCCGAGGCGCCGCCTTTGGGGAGGTTCACCTTCAAGCCCGCCTTCGCCGCGCCGCCGTTGGCGTTGACGATCACCGAGCTGGTGACCATGAAGATCACCAGCAGCACGAGGAAGATGTCGGTCAGCGGGGTGATGTTGATCTCGGCGAAGACGCCCTCGCCGTTCTGCTCGTCGTCCCCCGGCACCCGCCCGATCGCCATCAGGCCCCCGGCGCCGGCGCGACCTGCGCTCTCGCCGCCGAGCCGACGTCCACCTTCCCGCCGGTGGTGCCCGAGGCGACGACGCCGTTGTGCGCCTGCTCGCGCAGCAGCTCGACGAACTCCTCGGCGATCAGCTTCAGCTCCACCGAGAGCTTCGCCAGCCGCGACTGGAAGAAGTTGTAGAAGATCACCGCCTCGACCGCGACGATGATCCCCGCCGCCGTCGCCACCAGCGCCTCGCTGATGCCCGTCATCACCGCCGCCGAGCCGCCGGTGCCGCCCGCCTCGACGTCGAGGCCGAGGTCGCGAAAGGACTTCATGATCCCCGCCACGGTGCCGAAGAGTCCGACGAACGGCGTCGTCGCGCCGATGGTGCCGAGGACCCACAGCTTGCTCTTGAGCTTCAGCGTCGTCTCCTGGCGGACGCGATCCACCGCGGCGTCGAGGCTGGGGCCGGTCGTCTTCGTCGCCCGCTCGAAGCCGGCGCGGAAGATGTCGGCGCACATCGCGGTGCTCCGGTCGGCCGCCGAGCGCGCGGCCGCGACGTCCCCGCGCAGCAAGTGGCGGGCGATCGCCTGGCCCAGCGCCTTCGCCTGTGTGCCCACGCCCCACAACGCGATCAACCGCTCGATCGCCACGCCCAGCGAGATCACCGAGGCCGCGACGATGCAGGCCATCGTGATTCCGCCCAGCCGCACCAAATGAAGGAGTTCGTCGAAGGACATTGTGTTGTTAATAGCGGCTTTCGACCGCTCTTCGCCATGTTCACCGCCAAACGCACGACTCTCTTCATTCTTCCGCTGTTCGGCGTGCTGTGTGGCTGCCCCCGGGTCGACTTTGGGACCGATGGGGAGCCGAAATCGCCCGAGGAGCTGCTCAAGCGCATCGCCGTCTCCGAGACCGCGGTGTTCTCCGTCAAGGGAGAGGCGAAGCTGCGCCTCGAGGGGCCGGACCAGAAAGGCGTGGTGACGCTGTTCGCCGCGGTGACCCACCCCGCCTTCGTGCACCTCGAACAGCTCGACTTCTTCGGCAAGCCGCAGGGGGTGCTGGTGTCCGACGGCGCCACCTTCGGCATCTATGATGGAAAGATCGGAAAGTACTTTCACGGGCCTGCCAGCGCCGAGGCGGTCGGGCGGATCCTTCCGCTCGCGCTCCCGCCCGCCGAGCTCGCCGCGCTGCTGCTCGGCCGGGCCCCTCGCATCCCCCATCAAAGCGCGACGATGACCTTCGACCGCGACGCCGGCGTCTACCTGCTGGCGCTCAAACGGGGCGCGGTGACGCAGACGTTGACCGTCGTTCCTCCGACCTACCGGGTGCTCAAGTCGGCGATCAGCGGCATCGACGCCTACGATCTGCAGTTCGAGAACCTCGAGGCGGTCGGGGCCGCCACCTACCCGCGGCGGGTGGTGCTGATCGCCAACAGCGCGAAGACGCGCATCGAGCTCAACTACAAGGACGTCGCGGTCAACGAGCCGCCCGATTTGACGCTCTACGAGATCACCGCCCCCGCCAACGTTCCCGTCGTGGAAGTGGATGAGCGCGGGGTTCCGCGCGACGCTGCGCCTTGAAAGAAATGAAACACTGGCTCGCCATCGCCGCCCTCGCCCTCACGGCGTGTCCCGACAAAAAGCCGGTCGAGCCACCCCGGCCCGTCGCCGCTGCGCTCGTCCCCACCGCCGATTGGCTCAGGGGCGAGCTGCCCGCCTCGGTGAACAAGGGCACCCCGGTGCCGGGCGGCACCTTCACCCTGCGCGTCTTCGGAGAGCCGGCGGGTCTCAACCGGCTCCACGATCAAATGGCCGACGCGGCGATGGCCCGCTACACGGTCGGCCCGATCTACGAGACGCTCGCCGAGGTCGATCGCGACACCCACCCGCGCTACAGCTTGAAGCCGCTGCTCGCCGAGAGCTGGGTGGAGAGCGCCGATCACCTGACGCTGACGGTGAAGCTGCGCAAGGGCGTGAAGTTTCACAACGGAGATCGCTTCAGCAGCCGCGACGTCAAGGCGACCTTTGACGCGATCCTCGAGCCGAGGAACCTCACCAGCTCGATCCGCGCCAACCTCGTCGACCTGGGGTCGGTGACCGCGCCGGACGACGCGACGATCGTCGTCGTCTGGAAGAAGCCCTATTTCCTCTCCAACAGCTCGGTGCTTGCGGGGATCCCGATCCTCCCCGCCGCCGCCTTGAAGGGCGACTTCAACACCCTGGCGATCAACCGGGCGCCGATCGGCACCGGGCCCTTCAAGTTCGTCGAGCTGAAGCAGAACGAGTCGATCAAGCTCGTGAAGAACCCCGACTACTGGAAGCAGGGCCGGCCGTATCTCGAGGCCATCGAATACCGCATCATCCCGAGCCGGGCGACGTCGCTGCTGGCCTTCGTCGCCAACCAGTACGACCTCACCTTCACGGCGGAGATCGCGGCGCCGGCGCTGAAGGACCTCAAGATGCAGGCGCCCTGGGCGCAGTGCGAGCTGCTGCCGACCAA
>JAYVRT010000437.1:0-1841 GCA_043776025.1 Archangiaceae bacterium
GGTTACTTGACCGGAGAGGCCTTGAGGGCGGCCTTGCCCTCTTTGACGTAGACCTGAAACCGAACCGTCTTGCAGTTGTACTTCACCACCAACTGCTCCTTGTTCTTGCGCAGCTTGGAGACGAACTTGTCGAAGGTGAGGCCGTCCGCGGGCTCACCGCACTTCTCCCGGGTGGCGACGAAGTCGCGGAAGACTTCCTGGAAGTGGGCCTCTTCACCGGTGGCGGCAGGGGCGACCGCGGTGGCGACGCGGGGCATCGGCGCCGTCGAGACCTTGGGCATCGCGCCCATCGGGTTCTCCTTGCTGTTGCCGCGGGCGCTGGCCTTGAGCAGCTCCTGGGGGATGATCGCGACGCGGGTGGCGTCGGGGTTGTCCCCCTGCTCCTGCTCGTCCTGGCTCATCAGCCCACCGGCCACCGCGAACGGATCGACCGCGGGGTTGGCCTGGGTGCTCGCCATCGACATCGGGTTCTTGTACCCGTGCGCGGGATACGAGGTGGTCCGTTGGCCGGCGTCGTCGTCGTCGCCCAGCGACATCACCGGGGGCGGCGGGCGCATGGGAGGAGGGAGCGGCGGCGCGGGCGTGGAGCCGCCGAGCATCGCGAACGGATCCTCGCTCGGCTCTTCCGCAGGTGGGGGTGCGAAGGCAGGCGCTTCCTGGGTGTTCACCGGCGGCGGCTCGGCCTCGGCGGCCCGCGAAACAGCCGGCGGGAAATGGAAGTCGTCGGCGCTCGCTTCGGGCGGCGGCGGCGCATCGGCGATCGGCAGCTGCCTCGCGACGGCGTCGCCCTTGGGCGCCGAGGCGACCGGACCGGAAGGGATCTTCGGCCCGACGTAAGCATCGTCCTCTTCCTCGGCCCCGGCGCCGCCACCGATCAACAGGGCGAAGGCGATGCTGGCCGCGAACAGGCCGAAGAAGATCAGCAGCGCGGTCTTCTGGTAGCCGCCCAGCGTCTCCATCGCCGCGCGCACCGGGGAGATCGCGATCACCTCGTAAGGCGTCCCGGGGATGTCGCGCCGCACGCCGAGCTCGAGGGTCGCCTGCCCCCCCATCGGATCGCCCGCGGTGAGCATCGGCAGCTTCAACGGCCCGAGCGACGTTGCCGCGCCCTTCTCCGCGGCGATCACCTGACCGGGCTTGGCGGCCTTGAGCACCTCGTCGATCAGCGCCTTGCGCGCCCCCGCGGAAGCGACGACCTTGCCTGCGACGGTGAGCCCGAGGCCCGACAGGCCGAGCTCCTTCGCCACTGAGTCGACCAGCGCCTGCGGCTCGACCACCAGGGGGAGCCCGACGAAGGCAAAGGCGACGCCCTTCACCTCGCCTCGTTCGACGCTGAAGATCGGCACGGAATAGACGAGGCAGGCAACCCCGTAGGCGTCCATCACCTCACCCTTGCCGCCGCTGAGCCCCGCGACCTTGGGGTCAAAGCCTTCGGGCGGAGCAGCGGCGTCGGCTGGGCCCCGCGCCATCAGCGCGCCGACGTCGTTGGTGACGCCGACCAGCACCTTGTCCTTGAGCCCCTCGGGGAGCGCTTCCATCACCGCACCGCGCACCTGGGTGAAGCGATCGGCGGTGGGCGCCTCGGGCTTGGCGGTGTGGGGCCCGGGGTTGGTGATCGCCGGGGTCGAAGCCAGCCTCAGCACCGCCGCCTGCAGCTCCGAGCGGCTCGACTCCAGCCGCAGCGCCACGGACGCCGGAGCGCCCGCCGCATTCCGGGTCGCCTGATCGACGAGCGCCGCCCCGAGCGCCGGGGACAACAGGACGAGGTGGGCGACCCACAAGCCCAGGGCGATCAGGGCGAAGACGAGAAACTTGAGGCGGTTCAAGGCACTCCGCTTATA
>JAYVRT010000438.1:0-1840 GCA_043776025.1 Archangiaceae bacterium
GAAAACGAGACGTTCACGTTTTCGAAGAGCTTCTTGGGCCCGTAGGCCTTGGATACGTCGATAATCGTGAACATGGCGCGCGGGTTGTACACGAAGCGGGGCGGCTTGGAAGCGGTGCGCTCCGCCCTCTTCGGGCTGGTGGTGGTCGGCCTGTTGGGCATCGTCGGAGCGATCGTCAGCTACCGGGCCGACGTCAGCGAGGCCGAGCGGGGCGTCCACGACCGGGTGGCCCGGCAGGCGACCCTCTACGCCGACTCGCTCTCGCTCCACCTGCAGGTGCTCGAGGCGGAGCTGAAGCGGGTGGCGGCGCAGCTTCAGAGCAGCACCGCCGAGCCCGACCCCGAGGTGCTCCGGCTCGCCCACCACGACCGCGATCTGTTTGGCGGCGGCATCGCCCTGCTCGGTCTGGACGGCAAGGTGCTCTGGAGCGCCCCCGACGACCTGCTCACCGCGCTGCCGGCGATCACCTCCCAGACCTGGTTTCAGAAGATGCTGGCGATGGACACCGAGGGGGTGGCGATCGACGCGCTGGGCACCGAGCACCCGAAGCTGGTGGTGGCGGTGCGGGTGAAGTCGACCACCCCGGTGATGCTGGTAGGGGTGATCGCCGCCTCCGATCGCTTCCTCTTCGGCACCCTCGAGCCGGGCGAAGAGCGGGTGGTGCTCGGGGCCAACGACTCGGTGCTGCTGCCGAACAACCCTCCGAAGTGGGCGCTGACCGACGCCTTCCCGACCACGGTGCACCACCTGGTGCTCTCGCGGCAGGGCGGCGACGTGCTGGTCAATGGCCACCACGCGTTCGCCTTCGCCAGCCGGGTGCGGGACACCGGGCTGACGGTGGTGCTGGTCGCCTCGGAAGAGCGGGCGATCGAGCCGATTCGCGGCCGGCTGATCCCCCAGCTGATCTTCCTCGCGGTGCTCCAGGTGACGACCCTGACGCTGCTCTCGCTCTACCTGCGGCGGATCTGGCGCACCTTCTTGCAGTTCGAGACCCGGGTCGCGGAGCAGGAGAAGATGGCGGCGCTCGGGGCCGCCTCGTCGCTGATCGCCCACGAGGTGAAGAACTCGCTCAACGGTCTCAACGCCGCGACCTCGCTGGTCGCCTCGGGCGGCGACGCGACGCTCTCGGTGAAGACGCTCAAGGGGCAGATCGACCGGCTGCGGCACCTGGCCAGCTCGCTGCTGTCTTTCGGCAAGCCCAGCGACGTGCACCGCTCGGCGCTCGCCCTCGACCAGGTGACGCGCGAGGCCGTCGAGGCGCTGACCGCGCTGCCCGAGTTCGACGAGGTGAAGCTCGAGCTCGAGCTGGGCGCCCCGGTGGAGGTGCTCGGAGACCCCCTGCTGCTGGTGACGGCGATCGACAACCTGGTGCGCAACGCGATCGAGGCCGCGGTGGCGGCGAAGGACCTGGGGAAGGTGACCGAGCCGACGGTGTGGATCCGCGCCACGCTCGAAAACGGCGAAGCGGTGCTTGAGGTCAGCGACAACGCCGGGGGGCCGCCGATCGGTTTCGAGGAACGGCTCTATGAGCCCTTCTTCACCACCAAGGCCAAGGGGATTGGGCTGGGGCTCTCGATGGCGAAGCGGGCGGTGGAGCAGCAAGGGGGGACGCTGTCGTTCGCGCGCACCGAGGTAGGGAGCCGCTTCACCGTGCGGCTTCGGGTTAAGTAGGGGCCATGGGGCTTTCCACGCTGCTCGTTGACGACGACCGGGCCTTTTCCGCGGTGGCGGCGGCGGCGCTGCAGCGCGAAGGTTTTCCGGTGACCGTCGTTCACTCGCTGCACGCGGGGCGCGCGGCGGTTGAGAAGGGGAGCTTCGAGCTGGTGGTGCTCGACCGGCG
>JAYVRT010000439.1:0-5887 GCA_043776025.1 Archangiaceae bacterium
TTCACGCCTGCCTCGATGGGGGCCTGGTCGGCCTGACCTGGGAGGGCGACCACGACGCCGGCGCCGAGCAACTGCGCGCGATCGACCCGACCTCGGGGACGACCTCCCTCGTCGCCACGGTGCCAGGCATCGAGTGGCGTCCGAACTTCGTCACCGCGAGCAGCGCCGCGAGCAACGCCGTCTACGCGGTCGTGCTCTCCAGCGGCGAAGCCAAAGAGCAGCTCTTCAACATCGACATGTCCTCCGGACAGGTGCTCGCGAAGCCGACCCTTCAGTCCGGCCGAGTGCTCGGAATGTCCTTCGGCAGCGGCAGCCCGATTGCGTTGACGGCCGCTGACGGGGGCCTGGAGTTGTCGAAGTTCCAACCGGCGGCCGGCAACCTGCTCTCGTTCGGAACGGTGGCCGTCGATCCTCAAAGCCTGCGGGGGTTCGCGTTCGACGCAGCCGACGAGAACCTCTACGTCGTCGACGCCGCGAACCACCTGTTGACCCTCAAAGTCTATCCGGCGGCTTTGTCGAGGACTGAGCTCCTCAAGCCCGGAGAGAGCGGCCAGAGCTACGACTGGTCCGGCGGGTTGTTCTTCTTTCGCTGATCAGGCGATCTTCCGGAACGCCCGCGCGTCAGGCAATCCGCTGCCGGTGGTGTTCACCGAGAGCGTGTGCAGCACCCCGGCGTAGATGTCCCGCTCGTTCGACAAGGTCTTGTTCACGTCCGGCGTCCCGGTCTGGGGATCGAAGCCGTACGTCTGCGCCGTGTTCGGGTTGACCCCTCCGAGAATCGTGTTCCCCTTCGCCATCGGCGAGACGATGAGGAACCCGTTGTTGAGGTCGTGCCCGGTGCCGAAGGTGCCGGTGTTCGACGCGCGGGCCTTGGTGCGGCCGAAGTCGGTGGCGACGTAGACCAGGGTCCGGTCCCAGTAGGACTCACCGGTGGCGGTGTCGAAGACCTCGGCCTTGAGCAGGTCGGCGAGGCGGTCGACGACGCCGAGGATCCGCGCCCACATCACCGCCTGCGCCCCACGGTGGTCATTGTGCGAGTAGTCGAACGCGAGCGGCGGGTTCGACAGGTTCCCCCCCGCGAGGACGACGTTGAAGTTGGGGCCGAGGGTGACCGCGCAGCTCACCTTGTACTTCAGCAGCAGGAACGCCGCGGCCGCCTGGCCCTCGAACGGGTCGGTGAAGAAGTTGGGGAAGACCCCGCGCAGCTTCGCCGCGTCGGGCGAGGCCGACAGCCCGTACTCGGTGAGCGGAATCTGCGGCGGCGCGTCCGGCAGGATGTTGAGCTTGGTGATCAGATCCATCGCCTCGAGCCGTTCCTGTGGGGCACCCCGCTGCTCGTACCAACGGGTGAGGCGGTCCGACTTGGCGAAGGTGCGGGCGAAGATCGACTCGGGGTCGAGCTTCTCGTTGCGCAGCTTCCGCGCCAGCTGCACCAACTCCTTGTCCGGGGCTCCCTTGATTCCCTTCACCCCGTCGAGCCCCAGCGGCCAGAGCGCGGCGTTGGCCACCGCCTCGCTGTAGCAGTACGACGGCAGCCCATCGTCGGCGCCGCGCTCGAGGTAGCCACCGCTGCCCATGTTGACGTTGGGAATCGGGAAGTCCGCGCCGTACTCCAGCGCCATCGCCTCCTGCAGCGTCCGGCCGTTCCACGCGCCGTTGCCGGTCAACGACCGCTTCTGGGCGATGACGTGGTTGACGCTGGTGCCGGTGCAGGTGGCCACCAGCATGTCCTGCTTGTGCTTGGTGACGAACGGCGCCTGATCGGTGCTGACGGGGATGTTGATCGCCCCCAGCGACGGCGCGGCGTATTTCGTCGCCCGCAGCGCGGTGCCGGCCACCGTGGTCACCGACGCATCGGGGAAGCAGTTGAGCTTCGTCGGGGTGGCGCACTCCGACTCACGCACCGCGAGGAAGCTGTCGATGATGCTCGCCCCTCCGCTGGCGGAGATGACGATGAGAAACTTTGCCGGCTTCCCCAGGCCATCGCGGCGCCAGCCGAGCCGCTCCTTGTCCTCGACCGTCAGCTGTTGATCGCGGCAGCCGGACAGGAACGGAGACATCCCCGCTGCTCCTCCCGCGGCGCACATCGACAGCGCCCTCAACATCTCTCGCCGACTCAACCGTCCGTTGTTTTTCAGGGCCATGGGAGTCTCTAGTAGAAGACGGCTTCGACAGAGGAGACGACGGCGAAGCAGGACAGCGTCAGCCAGGTCTTCCCCGGCTCGGGCTTGTTCGGCAGCGCGAGGATGTCGGCGTACAGCTGCTTCAGGTGGCCGACCTCGGCGTCGGTGGGCGACCGCATCAGCATCTGCTTGTAGAGCAGCTCCAGCGAAGCGCGGACCGCGGGGCTGTTGACGTCGGTGAGCTTGCCGCTCGCGTCGAAGCTGATGCCCTTGAACATCTGCGCTGCCGCCGGGGTCGCCAGGTCCAGCGACACCCGCTGGGTGCAGGCGGAGAGGGCGATGCGGTCCACCACGATCGGCGTCGTCAGCCCGGTGAAGGGCACCGGCTCATAGAGGCCGATGTTGTAGGCGTCGACCCCGCCCAGCGCCAACGGGTGCACCAGCGAGGTGCACGAGTACTGACCCAGCTCGTTGCACACCGTCGCCAGCGAGAGCCCCAGCCCGAGGGTGATGTCGTTGGCCAGCCGGTCGCTGCGCTTGAAGCGGACCTGCGCCTTCGAGGACACGGCGAAGACCTCGCCCCCGCCGCCGCCCGCGCCGCCGACGCCTCCCCCTGCGCCGCCGCTGCCGCCGCCGCTCCCACCGGCCGCGCCGCCCCCGGTGCCGCCACCGCCACCCGCGCCTCCACCCGTGCCCCCGCTGCCCGAGCCCGAGCAGCCTGCGAGCAGCACCACCGCCACCACCAGCGTGAAGTTAAGGCGCACCGTAGGCCTCCGTGCGAATCAGCTCGTGGAGCATCTTCTTCACCGAGTAGGCGTTGGGGGTCTTCAGCCGCTTCCAGAGGTTGACGAACTCGGCGTTCTCTTCGGGCAACGGTGGGCGGCCCAGCAGCAGCTTCCAGTAGTCGTTCACCGTCGCCACGAGGAACGCGTCGGAGTTGGCCGCCACCTGCGCCCACTCGACGACGTTGTTCACCGGCTGCCCGAAGATGTAACCCTTCTCCGGAATCTGGGTGATGTTCGGCGACTCCGCCGCGAACTTGGTCTCGATGCGCATCGGCAGGTACTGCACGAACTCCGGCCCGGTGAGCCCGTTGTAGTTGCGGAAGGGGTAGCTGAGTGGATCCAGCGTCGCGTGGCACTGGGTGCACAGCGCCTGGGTGACGCCCTTGCCGTCGTAGTCCTTCGGCTCGCCAGCGATGGCGTAGAGGCCTTCCTGCTTGGCGATGTCGAGCCCGAGGTAGCCGCGGTACGCCTGCGAGGCGGCGTTGCGCGGCAGCGCGGTGAACATCACGTTGTAGGCCAGCGTCCAGGCGCTGGTGAGGTTGCCCGCCCGGTGGGGGAGGTCGACCCCCTGAATCGGCAGGAAGTTGACCTTGGTGTAGACCGTCGGCACCACGCCGGGCGCGCTGCGGGAGACGAAGAAGTTGGCGGTCAGCACCTCGCGCGCGTCGTGGTCGTCGAGCTGGCTGTAGGACCAGAGCGCGTAGTCGTCGTAGTAGTCGACGAGCGGAATCTGCCCCTCGTCCTCCGGCGGAGTCATCCCGCTGCGGTGCAGCGAGCCGACGGGACGAATCTTCCGATGCGCCAGCTGCCACAGCTGCCCGTTCTTCCCCCGCCAGAACTCACTGCCGAGACAAAAATCGAGCGTCGAGTCCATCGTGTTCGCCTTCCCCGTGTCGTTGAGCGCAGCGAAGCTCTGCAGCTGCGCGTAGGTCGGCGACGAGCCGCAGAAGTCGAGCACCAGCTTCCGGAAGGCGTAGCGGTAGTCGTACTTGCACACCGAGTACGACGGGTTCGGTCCGCCGGCGCAGGGGATGTCGTTGGGGAAGCTCTTCTTGTCGCCGGGGAAGGTCCCCTTCTGAATCTCGACGAGGTTGGAGACGCCGTCGCCGTCACTGTCGGCCGACTCCACCTGGGTCAGCGCGCCCGGGAGCGCCATCGTGTAGTCGGCGTCGGACAGCGGCCGCGGAGCACCCGGCGCCATCTTCGCGCTCAGCGCGTTGCCGAAGTCGTTGAGCGTCGGCGGAGCGGTGTGGCAGTAGATGCAGGCCGGCTGCGCCCCGACGCAGGCCGGCGCCGTCGGGTACTTGGTGCAGAACGTCGAAGGCCCCGCCGGTTTGGCGAGCGCGGCGCTGGCGCAAAGCAGTGCCCCCGCCGCTGCCAGCGGCCACAAGCGAACTCTCATGGTGACGACCTCCCCTTCGTTTCGGCCCGAAGGACGCAACTTAGTTCTGCCCATGGAACAAAAGACACTGCTGGGCCCGATCAACAGAAAACGGGTTCGAAAAAAGTTAGGCTCCGCCCGCGCTTCTTTCCGCACATGCCGCTTCTCCTCGCTGAGCTCCAGGACAGATTCCGGGCGGCCTTTCTTGGCTTCGCCGTGGGCGACGCGCTCGGCTTCCCCTATCGCGGGCTGCCCCCGGCGAGCGCGGCGCGCGGGCTCTGCCTCGCCGACGACTTCGCGCCCCGGCCGCGGGGGCGCTTCGGCAAGGGCCAGTTCTCCGACGACACCCAGGTGATGCTCGCCATCTCCCAGAGCGTCGCCACCGCGCGGAAGATTGACGGCCGCAGCGCCGCCCAGCACTTCTCCTGGCTCTGGCAGGAGGGCGTGATTCTCCTCCCGCCCAACTCCACCACCGCCGCCGCCGAGGCGCTGCTGCGCGGGACGCCGTGGATGAGCGCCGGCGCCGAGCTCGGCGTGCGCGACCCTTCCTGCCTCTCCCGCGGCGTGGTGCTCGGGCTGTGGAGCGACGACTCCCCGGTGCGGCTGGCCCACGACGCCTCGGTGATGACGGTGATGACCCACAAGGACCCGGTCTGCGCCGCGGCTGCAGCGGCGGTCGCGCGCGCGGTGCAGCTGGGGCTCAAGTCCGAGCCGCTCGAGCCCGCGGCCTTCTGCGACGAGCTGTCGAAGGCGGCCAGCGGCTGCGACGCCGAGCTCGCCGACGAAATCTATTACCTGCCCCGGGTGCTCAGCTGGGATGCCGACCGCGCGCTCCAGGCGCTGCGGAAGATTGGCGTCGCGCCTTCCGCGCTCGAGGGCGAGCCAGGCCTGCCGCCCAACGTCACCCCGGTGCTGCTCGCCGCGCTCTACGCGACGCTCAAGGTGCCGCACGACATGCGGGCCGCGCTCAACCTGCTGCTGCGCGTCGGCGGAGAGGTCGACGTCGCCGCCGGCGTCTGCGGCGCGGTGATGGGTGCGGCGCTCGGCACCCAGGCGATCCCCGCGCGGCTGAAGAAGAACGTGCTCTACGGCGACGCCGTCACCGAGTCGGCCGATCGCCTCTTCGACGCGCGCCTCACCCGCGAGCCGGTGCGCTCACCGGTGCTCGCCGCTTCGAAGCGTTAGGACATCTCCCCACCCGCTCCTACAGGCACCCACCCACTTGGGGGCTTGCGCCGCGCAAAAGCTGTTGGAGAATAGGCCCGGCCCTGCGGGGCAAAGGAGGTGGTGCCTTGATAAAAAGCTCAACGGCGACCACCTCCGCGGCGAACTAGAAAACTAGTTTCCGCGGAGGAGTCGCACCCGTTTTCCGAGGCCGCCTTCGAAAGAGGGCGGCCTCTATTTTTCACCGCCCGACGTCGAGGTGGGCCCGAAGCCGGGCGATGGCCGCGTCCGCGCCGACGAAGAGCTTCTCGCCGTCCCACAGTGCGGGAGCGTGCCCGCCCAGCTCTGCGAGGCGTTTGGCCGGCTCGTCGTAGGTCACGTTTCGGAACTGCACCGCTTCAACCAGGTCATGCTCGACGATGAACCGCCGCACC
>JAYVRT010000440.1:0-5878 GCA_043776025.1 Archangiaceae bacterium
TGCGCTGGCCACCGCCTTGCAATCGTCTTGTGCAGGAGGAACCGATGAAACTCACCACGACGATCACCTGCATGCTCACGCTCATCCCGCTGCTCACCGCCACCGGCTGCAAGGACAAGAAGGACGACAAGGCCGCCGCAGCGCCGCCGCCGCCGGCACCTTCGGGCCCGGGCTCGGTGAAGGCCGGGGTGAAGGACAAGCTGGCCGCGGTCTCGGCGGTGTCGAAGGACACCTCGGAGCGCACCGTCGGCGAGCTCAAGACCCACGAAGAGGCGCTCTACGGCGCGCTGCTGTCGCACTTCTCGTCGCTGAAGGTCGGCGAGGTCGAGCGGCTCAACGCGTTCGAGGTCGCCGACGCCCGCCAGGCGCTCAAGCTGCAAGGGGCCGCCTACGTCGGCCGCTATCCGCAGAGCGAGCACGTGCTGGAGATCAAGTTCAACATCGCCCGCGCCTACTACGAAGACGGCGAGTACCCAAAGGCGGCCGAGCTGTTCGCCGACTTCGCCCTCACCCACCCCGACAACAAGGACGCGGTGGTCGCAGGCAACCTCGCGCTCGACAGCTTGCGGCAGGTCAACGACTTCAAGGGCATTCAGAAGACCGGCACCGCCTTCATCTCGTCGAAGCTGCCGGCGAAGTTCATCGACGACGTGAAGAAGATCCTCACCGAGAGCAAGGGCAGCGAGCTGACCGAGGTGGCGCTCAAGTCCACCGAGGAGACCGGCGACCTGCTCGAGGGTCTGCTCAAGGTGGCCGACGAGAACAAAGGCCAGGAAATCGGCGAGAAGGCGCTCTACGCCGCCTTCACCGCGGCGCGGGAGAAGCGCGACAACCGCAAGGAGCGCGACATCGGGCAGCGGTTCATCACCGAGTACCCGAAGTCGACCTACCTCTCGGACGTGATGCTGACGCTGGGCCGGCACGCGGCCGAAGGCGGCCGCTACGCCGAGGCGGCGCAGTTCTATGAACAGGTAGGCCAGAAGTTCCAGGGCGACTCCACCGGCCTGGACAGCATGCTGGCATCGGCGAAGCTGAAGCTGGCGCTGGGCGACTACAACGGCGCGATCAAATCGTTCGAGGCGGCGGCGGAGCAGGCCGGTTCGCGCAAGGCCGAGGTGCTGGTGCAGATCGCCCAGACCCAGATGAAGCAGCGCCAGCTGGCGAAGGCGCGCGCCACCGCCGAGCAGGTGTTGAAGCTGGACAAGGTGAACCCGGCGGCCGCGGCGATCGTCGCGGAGGCGATCGCCACCACCACCAACGACAAGCCGGACGCGCTGATCGCCCTGCTGACCAAGGTGACCAACGCGCCCAACTCGGCCGGCGAAGACACCGCCAAGGCGCTCTGGTACCTCGGCGAGATGCTCTACAAGGCGTACAAGGCGATTCCGTCGGACAAGGTCGACGAGAAGGTCGCCGCGCTGCAGCAGATGCAGGGCATCTACAACCAGTCGGCGTCGATGGGCTCCGCGGAGTGGGCAGTGGCCTCGCTGTGGCGCATCGGCAACGGGCTGCAGCAGATCGCCGACGTGGTCGACGCGACGGCGGTGCCCGCGGGCCTCAAGCCGGCCGAGGTCGAGCAGTTCCGCGCGGCGGTGAAGCAGCAGTCGCAGCCGCTCCATGACCAGGCGAACTCGGCCTTCGAGGCCTGCCTCACCCGCGCCGAGCAGCTCGAGGTCTTCAACACCGCGGTGGTGGGCTGCCGGAAGAAGACGGACGAGGCGAGCTCGCCGCTGCGCGCGCCGCCGGCTGAACGGCCGATCAACGTCGAGGAGCTGATCAAGAAGGCCGAGTCGACCCAGAACGCGAACGACTTCGAGCAGCTGGGCCTGCAGTACCTCGGGGCCTTCAAGGTGAAGGACGCCCAGCTGGCGCTCAACCGGGCGATCGAGCTCGAGGACAACCGGGCGACGGCGCACTCCGCGCTGGGCTACTGCTACCTGCTCGAGGGCGACGCGATGACTGCGCGGCAGGAGTACGGCCGGGCGCTCGAGGCCGACCCGACGTACGAGAAGGCCCGCGCCAACCTCGGGGCGCTCAAGTGCCGGTTCGGCGACGGCGAGGGCGCCAAGCGCGAGCTGTCGGTGATCAAGGACTCGGGCGCGATCGCCGGGCCCGACGTCGACCCGGAGTGGAAGAACTGCAAGTGAGACCGGGCGCCGCCATCGCGCTCCTTGGGGCGCTGGGCATCGCGTGCGGCGAGAGCGGCACGATCAAGCCCCCGAAGCACAGCCTCGACGGCTCGCTCTCGGTGGTGATGGACCTCGGTTACGACGAGGCCTTCATCGACACCACCACCAACGAGGTGGCGCTGAGGTTCGTCCGGCACAAGGGCACCACCGACGACACCACGCTGAAGATCACCTGGGCCCAGGCGGGGCAGGCGCTCAACACCCCATCGACGATCGACCTCGGCGAGGCGCGCCCCGACGACCCCGCCACCCAGCGCTCGATCGTCTCTCGCAACGTGCTCGACGACCCTCGGCGGGTCTTCCCCTTGCTGATCGTCGGCCCTCCCTGCGACGCGATGGGCTGCCGGGGCCCGTCGAAGATGAGCTTCGTCGACAAGATCAAGCCTGACTCGACGGTGCGGGGCCAGTTCAACATCACGTTCGTCAACGGAGTCGATTTCGCCAACGGCCGCACGGTGTACGGCCCGTTTTCCGCGAAGGTGCCGCCATGAAGAATTCATTGCTGCTGTTTGCCTGCGGCGTGCTTGCCGCCGGGTGTGGGATCAAGCGTGTGCCCGACTCGATCATCGAGAAGCTGCCCTACGAGGCGCGAATCGAGCTGCTCGAGGCCGAGAACGATCTGGCGATCGCCGTCGACCGGCTCGACGAGCAGCACAACGAGGTGGTGCGGACCAAGGAGTTGATCCGCCGGGGCAAGGACCGCCTCAAGGCCGCCGAGGGCGAGGTGGGCAGTGCCAACGACACGCTGAGCAAGGAGGTCGCGGAGCTCGCGGTCACCGAGGGCGACGCCCGGGTGCAGTACCTGCGGGCGAAGCAGAAGATGAACCTGAAGGAGGAAGACCTGGCGTCGCTCTTCGTCAAGTGCGCATACACCCGCTTTGAGCAGTCGCGGCTGGCGGCGGCACGCAAGGCCAAGCTCGAGGGCAGCGAGTCGCTCGACCCGGCGGAGTTCGAGGCCCAGGTCAAGGCATGTGACGCCAAGCACGACGAGATGAAGGCGGAGATGAAAGAGACGAAGGACGAGGCGGCGACGACCAAGCTGGCGTGGGACGCGACGCGGGAGAAGCTGGCGAAGAAGACCTTCGACGCGCGCGCCAGCCCGTACGTGGAATGACGATGCTCACCCTGTTCCTTGCCACGCTGGCGACCGCCGCGCCGGTCATCACCCCGCCGACCGGCGACCAGAAGGCCGCGCTCGATCGCCAGGTGGCGGTGGAGTCGCAGAACCTGGTGCAGGCGCCCGATGACACCGAGGCGCTCTACCGGCTGGGCCTGGCCTGGCTGTCGTTGGGCGAGCCAAAGAAGGCGATCAAGCCGCTGGAGACACTGGTGCAGAAGGACGCGGAGTCGCTCGACGGCAAGCTGCTGCTGGCGCGCGCCTACCGGCTCTCCAGCGACAGCCAGAAGGCGAAGGAGTTGCTCGACGCGGCGATCGTCTCGCTGCCCGACGAGGTGTCGCTGCGCGCCGAGCGGGGCCTGCTCGCCCGCCAGCAAGATGACCTGCCGGTGGCAATCGAGCAGTACCTGAAGGCGGTCGCGCTCGCCCCACAGGACGGGGCGCTGCGGTTCAACCTCGGCGAGGCGTACCAGCAAAAACGGATGACGGACGAGGCGATCGCCGCTTACCGCAAGGCGCTGGAGATCAAGCCCGAACTCACCGCGGCGAAGGTGAACCTCGCCAAAGCGCTGGCGGAGAAGGGCCAGTTCACCGACGCGAAGGAGCTGCTTTCGTCGGTGAGCAAGGACACGATGGCGGACGCCGAGGCACACTTCAACTTGGGGGTGCTGCTGATGCGGGAGAACAACGTCACCGGCGCGGTCGCCGAGTACGAGCGGGCGCTGGCGATCAACCCCAAGCACGCCCCGGCGCTGAACAACCTCGGGGTGGCGCTCGACGCGCGGGGAGACCACAAGAAGGCGCTCGATTCGTTCAAGCGGGCGACGGTGGCCGACGCCAACTACGCCGAGGCGTGGTTCAACCTCGGCCTTTCGTACTTCAACGCCAATGAGCAGGGGAAGGCGACGAAGGCTTTCGAGCAGGCGCTGAAGCTCGAGCCGAACGCGAGCGGGCCCTACGTGCAGCTGGGGACGCTCTACCTGCAGCAGGGGCAGCGGACGCGGGCGGTCGAGGCTTTCAAGAAGGGCATCGAGTCGGCCGAGGCGAGCGACGCGGCGAGCTCGAAGTTCCTCCTCGCGCGCAAGAGCAACGAGGCCCGGCGGACCACCGACGCTTACCGTGGGCTGGCGCTGGCCTACCTCGGCCTGGGCAAGTCGGACGAGGCGATTGCGACGCTCAAGCGCGCGGTGGAGAAGATGCCGGACGACGTCTCGGCGCACGAGGCGTTGGCCGACGCCTACCTCGCCAGCGGGAACCCGGACGGGGCAATCGAAGAGTTCAAGATGCGGCTGAAGCTGGCGCCGTCGACCGAGGGGAAGCTCGACCTCGCCCGCGCCTACGTGAAGAAGCGGGTGGCGAAGGACGCCGAGCCGCTGTACCGCGAGGTCCTCAAGGCCGAGCCGGCGAACCCGGTCGCGCAGCGGGGCCTGGTGGACCTCTACCTCTCGATGGGCCGGCTGGGAGAAGCGGAGAAGCTGCTCGAAGAAGGCATCAAGGCGCGGCCCGACGACGCGGCGCTTCAGGCCCGCTACGGGATCCTCAACTCCCGCATGGGCCGGCCGGACAAGGCGCTGCCCGCGCTGGAGGCGGCGGTGGAGCGCGACCCGACCAACTTCGAAGCCCGCTCGGAGTACGGCTTCCTCCTCTTCCGCGGCGGCGACGTCGAGAAGGCGCTGCGGGTGCTCAATGACGTGCTCTCCGCCGAGCCCCGGCAAGCGCTCGGCATCTACTACCGGGGTGTGGTGATGTTCTTCAAGGGCGAGGCAAAGAGCGCCGAAGAAAGCTTCAAGCTCGCCACCCAGATCGACCCGACGTTGGCCACCGCGTACTTTTCCCTGGGCGAGCTCTACGAGAAGCAGGGCAAGCACGATGAGGCGAGGAAGGCGTGGGAGGCCGCGGCGAAGCTGGACCACCGCGAGGCCGCCGACGCGCTGAAGAAGATGAAATGATGCTCCGGGGGAGTAAATGGCAAATCAGACTGGCAGCGGCGCCTCGGTTTTGGAAAAGACGCCAGAGGCCGTGGCAGAAGCGCTGAAGCAAGCGGGCAAGGGGCTCAGCAGCCCGGCCCGCCTGGGCTTCCTCTTCACCTCGGCACGCCACGAGCTCAAGGCGGCGCTGGGGGCCGCGCGGACGGCGCTGCCGACGTGTGAGTTCGTCGCTTCGCACACCGCCGGAGAGTTCACCGACGCGGGGCTCACGCGTGGGGGGGGGGCGGTGCTGTTGATCGCCAGCGACTCGATGGTCTTTGGGCTGGCCTGGGCGGGGCAGATGAAGGCGCACCACGAGGCCGCCGCGAAGGACCTCTGCGCCCGCTTCGCCGACACCACCAAGGAAGCGACCCAAAAGGGGCTGGGGCTCTCGACGACGGTGCTGTTGGTCGATGGCCTCGCCGGCACCGGCGAGAAGCTGGTCAAAGAGGTGATGCAGGGCACGCGGATGTTTCAGCAGATCGTCGGTGGCGCCGCGGGAGACGACGGGGCTTTCAAGGCGACCTCGGTGGGGATGCGCTCGGTCGCGGCTTCCGACTCGGCGGTGGCGGCGCACATCTTCGATCGGACGCAGTGGGGCGTCG
>JAYVRT010000441.1:0-1832 GCA_043776025.1 Archangiaceae bacterium
CGTCGCAGCTCAGCTCCACCGCGTCGAGGAAGGCGCGCTGGTCGCCAGTCTTCGTCGTCCCGATGCGGGCACGGGCCAGCTCGGCGATGCCGCCAAAGCCGAGCGCGAGCACGCGCTGGTGGCCGAGCACGATGTGGGCCTGGGTGTCGGTGCAGCGGCCGCGGCCCTTGAGGTTGTCGCCGGCGCCGGCCGCGATCGCGCGCAGCAGCCGGGGCAGGCGGCGCACCAGGTTGGGGATCCCGGCCTTGCGATCGTCGTCGTCCATGACCAGGCGCAGCAGCGCGCCGGCGCCGAAGGCACGCAGCTTGCGGGCCAGCCCGCGCGGCGACCCATCGAGCGGGCTGGTCAGGCCGTGGGCCCGGAAGGCGGCGAGCTTGTCATCGCGCACAGTCTGGCCGCGCCAGTAGGGCAGGAGCTCATCGCGCAGCCAGCGCTCGTCGTCGAGCGTGATCCGGTAGCCGAAGGTCTTCAGCTCGGGCAACAGGTGCTCGAACACGAACGAGAAGTCGCCGCGCTCGGGCGCGATCGGCGGGGCGATCAGCTTCGAGCTGCGGTTGCCCACCAGCAGCTCGTCGGGTTCGATCCGCACCGTCGCCCGGGCGAAGACGTTCTTCAACGCCAGCGCCGCGCGCAGTGAAGGGTGCAGCCCTTCGGTCTGCCGGTGCGCCTGGGTGTAGTGACGCGCCCGCTCGAAGCAGAGCCAGTGCTCCGCGGTCAGGAGCCTCTGCTTTTGCGCGGCGTTCTTCGGGTGGATCGTGCCCATGGCTTCCCTCGCTTTGCTGTCTTTGGTGACCCCTTGAGCGCGCCGAACAGCAGCGCCGCCACCTTGCGCACGTGCCGCTTGCGGGCCTCGAGCGCGCGGGGCGAAAACGGATCCTCGCCGGTCAGCTGCGCCAGCACCCGACCGTGGGTGAAATAGGTGACCACCATTCCGTAGACGCTGGTGAGCAGGTGGACCAACTCGGCCTCGGGCGCGAAGCCCCCAAGCCAGGCGATTCCCAGTCGGAAGGTCGGCAAGGTCCGCTCGACGAGCTGGGCGACGTGTCTCCCGCTGGCGATCTCCCGCTGAACCACACAGCAGAAGGTGCGGTGGGCGGCGAGGAAGTCGGCGTAGGCGTCGAGGATCGCCAGCGCCTGTTCGCCCGGGTCCCTCGGCCGGGCCAGGGGCGCCGACACCGCGGCGGTCAGCGCTCGGTAGTAGCGCTCGAGCAGGGCGGTGAGCAGCTCGTCCTTCGTCCCGAAGTGGTAGTGGATCAGCGCCTTGTTGATCCCCGACCGCTCGGCGATGTCCCGGGTGGTGGTGGCGTCGAACCCGAGCTCGCCGAACAGGGCGTCCGCCGCCTCGAGGATTCGCTGCTGCGTCTGTTCCGGCTTCATCGCCACCGCCTTTAGGCAACTGGTTTAGTCAGATGGTTAACTCGGAGTCAAACCGCCGAGGCGCCGGGCCGCTTCCCGTTCCTGTTTCCCTCTGTGCCCCGCGGCACTAAAAACCCCGCCCATGCGCTACCGGCGAATGGGGAAGACGGGGCTGAAGCTGTCTGAGCTGTCGCTCGGCTCCTGGGTCACCTTCGGAGGCCAGGTCGGCGACAAGGTCACCCGGGAATGCATGTACGCGGCGTTCGATGCCGGGGTGAACTTCTTCGACGGCGCCGAGGCCTACTCCCACGGAGAGGCCGAGCGGGCGATGGGCGAGGTGGTCTCGTCCGCCGGTTGGCGCCGCGAGAGCCTGGTGCTCTCGACGAAGATCTTCTGGGGCGACGACGGCCCCAACGACAAGGGCCTGTCGCACAAGCACCTGATCGAAGGGGTGCACCGCGCGCTCAAGCGGTGGA
>JAYVRT010000442.1:0-1830 GCA_043776025.1 Archangiaceae bacterium
ACGCCCAGGCCGGTGTAGATGAGGCGGGCGTTGTCATCGACGGGCACGTTGACCAGCGGCGTCACCGCCTTCCCGTTGACCCACTTGAGCGCCTTGCTCTTGTCCTCGGACTCGTTGAGGACCAGGCGCAGCTCGCCGGTCTTGGTGGAGAAGATCTGCCCCATCGAGTCGGAGACGATGTTCGTCATCTGCTGCAGCTGCAGCTTCCCCCGCAGCCCGGTGTAGAGCCTCCAGTCGCGGCTGCAGCCGGCGAGCGCGTCGTCCCGGGCGCAGTCGACGAAGTAATAGACGCCGTTGTCGTCGCGCGCGAGCCGGTGAGGCAGCCGCTGCCATTTGGGATGAAAAAGGGTCGCGCCCTCGAGGAGTTTCCCCCCCTCGGCGTCCGGCACCCGCGTCATCGCGGTGGTCTTCGGCGGGCACTGCAGCGAGTACTTCTCATCGCGGAAGCTCAGCGTCGCGTAGCCGGCGACGTTCCAGTCGATGCGCGGATCCCACAGCGAGACGCTGAAGTCGGTGCCCGAGGAACCGCCGCCGGGAGAGCGCAGCGCGTAGAAGGTCTTGCCGTCGCCGTAAAAGAATGGCCCGTGGAAGCTGCCCCCGGGGTCGAAGGCGATGTAGTGCCCCTTGCCGTCGGTGAGCAGCTGCAGCTTCGGCTTGAGCTCCGCGGCGCCCTCGAACTTCACCGGCTCATCGTTGACCGGTGGCTTCGGAGCGGCCGAAAGCGCCACGAAACTCAGCAGGACCGCGACTTTCATCGCCCCACTATAGTGCCGAGCGTGAGTTCGGGGATCGACGTCGGCGCGCGGGTCGGCGGCACCTACGAGGTGACGCGGCTGCTCGGCCGGGGCGGGATGGGAGAGGTCTGGCTGGCGAAGCACCTGCGGCTTCCGGGCAAGCAGGTGGCGATCAAGGTGCTCCACGTCGGCGGCGCAGCGCTGTCGGCCGACGCGCTCGCCCGCTTTCGTCGCGAGGCAGAGGTCGCGACCCGCATCGGCCACCCGAACATCGTCGAGGTCCACGACTTCAACACGCTCCCTGACGGGGCGCCGTACCTGGTGCTCGAGTTTCTCCAGGGAGAGAGCCTCGGCTCGCGGCTGCGGCACCCCATCGAGCTGGCCGAGACCCAGCGGATTCTGCGACAGGTCGGCAGCGCACTGCAGGCGGCGCACGCCCACGGCGTCGTTCACCGCGACTTGAAGCCGGACAACATCTTCCTCGTCGCCGCCCCGATGGGGACGGTGGTGAAGGTCCTCGACTTCGGCATCTCCAAGGTCATTCACACCTCGACGCTGCAGACGCAGGAGGCGGTGCTCGTCGGGACGCCGGCGTACATGTCGCCCGAGCAGGCGTTGGGGAACAACAAGGACGTCGGGCCGCAGAGCGACGTCTTCGCGCTCGGGGCGATGGCCTACGAGATGCTCACCGGGAAGCCGCCGTTCTCCGGCGAGAGCATCGCGCAGATCGTGATGCGGATTGCGTACGAGCCACACCCGCCGCTCGCCACCGTCAGTCCGCAGCTCGCACCGGCTGTCGTCGCCGCGGTCGAGCACGCGCTGAAGAAGGACCGCGGGCAGCGCACCGCGGACGTCGCCGCCTTCGTCCTCGAGTTCACCGGCGAGGCGCTGCCGGCGCCGGTGCTCCGGTCAGAGGAGGGCTCGAGCGAGCCGTCGGGCGTCGCGACCCCGGGGATGGCGACCCCGAACTCGATGATGATGGCGAGGACCGCCGCACCGACGCCGGGGCTTCAGCCCGCGTCCCAGCTGGGGGTCGTCCCGTCGAGAGCGACTCCCTCTGGGGTGGGGGCGGCCCCGTCCGGTGTTGCCGCGGCGA